>NZ_JBEOPP010000006.1:0-150970 GCF_040310185.1 Shewanella sp. T24-MNA-CIBAN-0130
GTTGGCGGGATTGGGGTAATGAATATCATGCTGGTATCGGTAACAGAGCGAACGCGCGAAATAGGCATTCGTATGGCAGTAGGCGCGAGACAAACCGATATTATGCGTCAGTTTTTGATTGAAGCTGTATTGGTGTGTTTTTGTGGTGGTGCATTGGGCATCGGACTTGCTTATTTTATCGGCATGGTATTTACCTACATAGGTAGCAGCTATCAGATGATTTATTCGAATACGTCAATTATTGCCGCTTTTGCTTGCTCGACGTTAATCGGGGTTGTGTTTGGTTATCTACCCGCCCGAAACGCAGCTAAATTGAATCCGGTTGATGCACTTTCAAGAGACTAACGCCAAGTCAATATGTTCCTCTGTTACTGGCACTTTGAGGACTAGCTCGTACAGTCTAGAATATGTACAAGATCAACGATAGTTAATCACAAATAGTCAAACACGGGGTTAACCCTAACCCCGTTATTCACTTATGTTGTTTGTGAGCAATATTCTGCATAGCGTTAGCCGTGATAAAGGCATTCTCTAATCTTTTTAGACTGGATTAAGTTAATGAACTAACTCATTTCTGTCGAAATATGAGCTAGTTCATTAACCTTTATCATGTTCTTAGCAGATAAACATAAAGTTAAATAGACGCTATATAGATAAGCCCGGTCTATAAGGCGAGTAGTTGCGGTAAATATTCGCTGTCTAAAGCTGCAATTTCGACTTGTTCCGTCAATACGTCGTGTAAAATTTGATGGCTGGTTAGCGGGTTGGCCAGTACCACTCTAAATACTGTCGTTTGTTGGCGGAAGTATTTTGCCGGTTTAATCCGCGTCCGTGACACAAATGATTTGCCTTGTTCGCGTTGATACTTTTGAATAAATTGGGTTAATCCATCCAGTAGCTCGTTAATTTTTAGCACCAATTCGGTGTCATTGTTCGATATTGCCTTTGTCAGTATTGCTTGTACTGATTTTGGAACATAACGATAGGTCAGCAAACATAACTCAGGCGCCGTGACTAACTCAAAATCGACATGACGGTCGATGATTGAGGCAAAATAACGGGCTTTTTCTAGGCTATTATTAATGAGGATCTCATAACCATCTCTACCAATAATCTGTAGGCATGCATGTACTAGCATTGCCATACCAGGACGTGAGCCTTCAAGCGTATGACTGCCTAAATCTTTTGAACCTACTCGTAAGATATATTCAGCATGATGGACAATGGCGTTGGCCAGTTCAGGGTCTTTAAATAACACCATACCCGCACCCATAGGGACGTACATTTGTTTATGGGCGTCGATAGTGACGGAGTCTGCTAACTCAATGCCGTTAAGCAGGTGACGATATTTGTTGGATAATAAACTGGCGCCGCCCCATGCTGCATCAACATGGAAGTGACAATTTAATTCGCGGGACAAAGCGGCCAATTCTGTTAAGGGATCCACATTACCGGTTTCGGTCGTGCCGGCTACGCCCACAATAGCCATCACTTTAATATTCTGCTGTGCCAGTTTAGCCGCGGTCTCACGCATCGCGACAACATCGACCTTATGATGTTCATCCGTTGCGATGCTAATGATATTATCTCGGCCAATACCTAATAAGTCTGCGCTCTTACCCAAAGAATAATGCCCCCGATCGGACACTAAAATGGCAAGGTCATCATAGCCATAAAAGCGAAGTGCTTTAGTCATTCCTTCACGAGTAATGCCTTTAAATTCGCCGCTAGGTTGTAATAAGCGGTTTCGGGCAATCCACAGTGCGGTAATGTTAGCAACGGTGCCCCCTGAGCAAAATGCCCCGAGCGAATGATTAGCGCTGTGCATCCATTGATGATAAAAATCATCTGATTGTTGATACACCAAATGATGCATCATGCCTAATACTTGGCGCTCTAACGGAGTAAAAGCTTTTGATGTCTCGATTTTAACCAGATTTTGGTTCAGTCCCACCATGATCTTCGACAGCGGCAACACAAAATAAGGTAATGCTGAGGTCATATGACCAATAAAACTGGGCGCCGCGGTATGGACTGAATGCGCGACTAAATTTTGCATGATTTCGTCTGCATAATCAGAGACAAATTTAGGCTCGGAGGGGATCTGATAAGCGTTAAAATCGGTTTCAATTTCTGAAAGAGGCTTTTCCAGTGCGGCGATGCTGTTGCCTAAAAAACCAGCAAGGTCTTGTGACAATTTCTGCTCAATAATGCTCAACGTCGAGGTTGAAGCTTCAGGCGCGGTAAAAATGCGCAGTAAACTGTCTTCTGAAGCGCTTGCTTTACGGGGGATTTTCGAAGTCATTTTGCTTGCCGTAATGATGAAAACTCCATCCTGTTAGCGTTGACTGATGCTTTACGATTAACGCCGCACCTTCAGGATGAAATGAGGGTGCTAACTTTACTGTATGGCTGGTTCCGCTTCAAGTATTTATCGTGTTATTGCTGATGATTAAGTTCAATAAATTCCCGCAGCGTCTTAATTTTTGTGGTCGAATTCGGTTCGTGGTATACGTGTTTAAATCGCTAGGTAATGTGTGCCCCTTTAGTGACGCTGCGTTAATACCTTGCAAAGCCGCCGCAAAATGGTCAGTAGTCCCTAGGGTACAGCATGTTAGCATTACATATACGGCACAAACACCTGTGGGTATTTGTGCCGTATATGATTACTTTTTAGTAAATGAAAGCGATAAAATAGCAGCAATATTGCGGGCAGTATTAGTGAGATTAACTTGTGCTTCAGATAATACTTGTTCTAATGGTTGTAGCGCAGGGATGATCGGGAAAATAGCATGCATGCCTTGGGCTAAAATAGCATCTGCATTTGGGCCAAGACATCCGGAAATACCAATAACGGGAACATTTTGTTGCTTAGCGACATTCAATACTCCCATTGGGGTTTTACCAAATACTGTTTGACCGTCAATGCGGCCTTCACCCGTAATGACTAAGTCGGCATTGTGACAATATTGTGCCAGTTTAACGCTCTTAGTGACGATATCGACCCCAGGTTTTAAGGTTGCGTTTAAGATTGTCATTACGCCAAACCCCATGCCTCCAGCGGCGCCGGCACCTGGATGTAAGCGACAATGAGCATCAATGGATTGGCTCAGCTGTTGGGTTATGGTGTGTGCAAAATGGCTTAGCGCTAGGTCGAGTTGCTCAATCATCTCTGTTGTCGCCCCTTTTTGAGGACCAAAAATCGCACTAGCACCTCGAGGTCCGCATAACGGGTTATCGACATCACACGCGACTTCGATAACACAATCCTTAATAGCAGGATGGAGCAATTGAACATCTACATGATGCAATGTGGTCAGCGCAGCGCCTCCAAAAGGTAATGGCGTCATAGCTATATCGCTTAGTTTTACGCCTAAGGCTTGCATCATTCCTGCGCCAGCATCATTAGTCGCGCTGCCGCCAAGGCCAAGGATAATGTGCCTAATCCCACGGTTTAATGCATCGGCAATTAACTCACCCGTACCAAAACTGGTGGTCAACAACGGATTACGTTGGCTTAACGGCACATGGTGTAAACCAGAGGCGGCGGCCATTTCGATAATAGCGGTTTGGTTTCCAGTCTCGTTAAGTTGTCCTAACACGCCATAAAATGCGTTAACAGGTGATCCTAAAGGGCCTGTTACTGTTAGGTTAATAATTTGCCCTTGTGTGGCATCGACCATAGCTTGTACCGTGCCTTCACCGCCATCGGCCATTGGCACTTTACAATACTGTGCATCAGGGAAGATAAGCTTAAAGCCTTGTTCGATGGCATTGGCCACTTCAAGCGCGCTTAAGCTTTCTTTAAATGAATCAGGTGCAATAACGATTTTCATAGAAGGCTCTATTTAGTAAGTTACAGTAAAAATAAGCTTAGCAGGTAAACAGTGATCATCGCCGTGATCCCTTGGACCAAGGTTGCCATTGTTTGGGCTCGGTAAGCTTGCTTGACACTCATATGACTAAACTGAGTAACAACCCAGAAGAAACTGTCATTAGCATGAGATACGGTCATTGCGCCTGCACCAATGGCCATTACCGTGAGTACGCGGCCCATTTCGGAGGCTAAACCAATATCGCCTAATAATGGTGCCACTAATGCAGATGTTGCAACTAATGCGACAGTGGATGAACCTTGCGCTGATTTGAGTGCGGCAGCAACGATAAAGGGCATAAAAATACCGACGCCCAAAGCCGATAAACTGCTGCCTAAAAAAGCACCAATTTCAGTGGCTTTTAATACTGCGCCAAATGCACCGCCAGCACCGGTGATCAATAAAATAGGCGCGGATACCACTAAGCCTTGGCTAATACGTTCGCTAAATTCTTTGATTTTCTGGTTACTCTTTAGCAGAGGTAAAGATAAAAATAAGCCAATCATTAAGGCGTTAACAGGTTGTCCTAAAAAGACTAATAAATTAAATAACCCCTGTTCATCAAGCGGTTTTGAAGGGAAGTTAGCCACTGTTCCTAAACAGATAAAAATAATAGGCACAAAAATAGGCGCAAATGCTTTGAGGGGGCTGGGTAATTCGCCGTATGTCTGCTTCAGATCGTCAAAGTCTGGTAGTTGTGCATTAAGTTCTTCAGCACCTTCGCCGTCAGGTTGTTCGTTGGCAAAACGGTTAGCCCATAGCATACCTGCAAAAGCGGCTATAGCAGCAACAAACACACCGACAGCAATGACCAGTCCTAGTTGTGACTCAAGCCCTAGATTGCCCGCCGCTGCGATAGGACCCGGGGTAGGTGGCACAAAGGTGTGAGTGGCATATAATCCCGTTGCTAGCGCGACACTCATGGCTACTTGCGACACTTTCATCCGGTTAGCCATCGATTGTTTCAATGAATTTAAAATAACAAAACCAGAATCACAGAAAACCGGGATCGACACCAAATAACCAATCATTGACATGGTTAGGGTTGGAAAGCGCTGGCCAAACAGTTTAATGACAACATCTGCCATGGTAATTGCCGCGCCGCTTTTTTCGAGAATAGTACCAATAATGGTACCTAATACAATAACTAATCCGATATAGCCTAAAATGCCACCAAAACCGCCAGTGATGGTTTTCGCTATTTCATTGCTGGGTAAGCCATAGGCAAACGCCGTTAAAAACGACGCTAAAATAAGGGTTAAAAAAGGGTGTAGTTTGAATGTAGAAGTGGCGATGACGATGAACGCAATCACGCCGAGTAAGATCAATATTAGTCCCATAGAATACTCGTTATTTATTTTTATTAGAATGGTTTAGTGACCCATCATAGTAGACTATTACCGATAAATTACTTTATTCATCCGCACTGATAAATGCATTATAAGAGACATTTTTTGTGCTAATGCACAGTTAAGTGTTGGGCTGATGGATGAGCTGACCTAAATAGAGACTCAGTAATCCATTAAAACTGTGTAAATCGATATTGGTGATGGTTTGAATTTTATCTAATCGATAACGTAATGTATTTCGATGTATAAACAAACTGTTAGCACAGGTTTGTATGTCACCCATATGTTCAAGATAAGCGGTGAGTGTTTTTTGTAATTGTTGATTCTTGTCCACTTCAATGAGTTTCAGGTAGGGTCCGGCAAGCGCATTACCTCGCCAGTGTTGACGTAAGCCTGATAAAAGCACCTGTAAGCTGTAATCCTGGTATAAATATTTACTTTTTGTTGGGTGTAATTTTTTGCCAATATCCATGGTTTCTTTGGCGGTGCGGTAAGAGTAACTGATGCCTAAATCACCATTGAAATAATGGCCCAATGAAATATGTAGGCTCAATTGCATGTTTGCTGGCAAGCGTTTGAGTAATTTGTTGATGCGTTGATTTTCAAGTTCAGGGTCAAATTGTTTACCGTCTAAAAACGCGGGTTTTAAAATAACTAATTGGGTTAACGAAGTCATCGCAATTAAATTATCTCGTACAGGATGCTGTAATAAAGACAGTACTTGTTTTAACGCTTGATTATCTTGTTGGTACATGGGGTTATTACTGTCGAGTTCGATGATAGCGGCCACTCGAGGTAAGCTCAAATCGATACCTAATTGTAATGCCCATTGCTTTAATGAAGGTAAGTCTTGTTCGGTGGCATGAATAAGCTGTGAAATAAACTCTTCTTTTTGACGATTTTGCCATTGTAGTTGTTCTTGCAAATTAGCTTGCTCGACAATCATTTCAGCGGTCATTTTAAGCAGCTCGCCATAATGACTTAATGTGCCTGGTTCGCCCGTAATACCGATAACGCCGACAACTTGACCTTGATAATGCAATGGTAAATTAAGTCCAGGTTTTACCCCTTGTAGATTTGAGGCAATAGTTTGACTGATCTCAACGTTGCGATTTTGGCTGATAGCCAATAATGCGCCCTCATGTACGGTGCCAATTCGATCGACTTCGCCCGAACCCAATATAACAGCTTGAGCATTCATGACATTGATATTATGGCCAATAATTTTCATGGTCCGGTTGACAATTTTAGCCGCAACTTGGGTATCAATCTGAAACATGAAGTTCTCTAAGCAATAAATATCAGTACTGAATGATACCTGATGTTGGTCAGGTATTGGGAGGCTGTTAACCCACAAATGTGTTCAAAAAGTAAAAAGAAGGGCGCATCTTGTGAGATAAAGGCGAGGTAATAGAGATGAAGAACAAGAAAGATAAACATTAGTTTGCCCAAACTCAATCTCAAGCCATGCACCTTGTTAGTGCAATGTTAGCAAAGGCCTGGTGGCAAGTTTTTATTCAATCAAGTATTCGCGAACATTTTCCCATCCATGGATTATCTGAAGTGATATAAAAACGCCAACCTGGATAAGGTTGGCGTAATGTGCAGTGTGAGTGAACCCGTTATAGGACGGTTATTTCACTTACAGAGTATAACGGACGTTAAGCATAATCATGTGTGCAGTATAATCATGCTGTAAGTTGCCTAAACTCATCACGTTCCAAATGGTATCAGGTTCGATATCATTGGCATCGTCATTATCAAGGTACTTTTCCATTTTGTAGTCTATGCGTAAGGACATTTTGTCTGTCGCTTGATATTGTGCATAGACATTAATGTTATGTACTTTGGCAAAATAGTCACCGTAGTCACCACTAACACCTTGTCTGACTTGGGTAGTACTGTCTGAGTCAGAGTAGGTATAATCTAATCCTAGGCGTAAACGACTATCCATTAAATTATTGTAACTTAAGCCAGCACCAACGACATCGACCGTGTCTTCAATATCGGCTTGCCAAGTGGCGATACTAACATTAGCACTACCAGATTGAGCTGATTTTATGATTTGATGGTTATAAAATGTATTTATATTAATATCATTATTAATCATGTAGTTAATATTAATATCGTAGTTAGTGTCTTTTGATTCAGTTAAGCCAATTTGAGTGTCGGTATAGTCATCAAACGCGTAGCGAACACCAAAATCTATGTTCAAGTTATCCATAGGTGTGTGGTTGATGCGTGCTTCAACTTGGGTGCGGTCGCGGTCGGCAATGTAATAGCGGCGTAGCAGTGGATTTTGCTCTGCCGATGACGATTCAGATGCTAGATATTCAGAACCATCTCTTTTGCTGAAACTACCTTTAAGCCACATATCCCACATATCAAAACTATTAAGGCGTAAACGCGCCCAAACGTTATTGTCGTCAGTGGTTTCTCTGCCTTGATTACTGCGCTCGTCTCGTCTGAAGTCATAACCTGCATCAAGCTTAATATCATGACTAATACGATAGTCGGTTGATAATTTGGCTCGATGGGAAGTGTGATCATAAGGGGTGTTGTACACCACTTTGCCGGTTACATCGTTAATACTAATTTGGGTCCATTGCTCAATTTGGGTATTGTTTTCTCTGTCGTTATAATCATAACTGCCAGTCAGACGCCATGCACGACTCAGTTTGGTTACCGCTTTCAATGTCATGCCGGCGATGTCGACTTTGGCATCAATACTGTCAGCTGGTAATGAATAGCTATAACCTAAGCTGGTTAATTGCTGATCTTGGGTCATTTGGCCTAAGCGTAAGCGACCACTCAAGCTAGTGATGGAATCGTTATATTGGCCCATTAGTGAAATAGTATGGGCTTCGTTATCGGGGTCGAGTGCAATGTAACCTCGGGTTTGAGCCCCAAAAGTGGGATTAAAGGCACTGTCAAAGCCAAGCTGTTGGTGGTTATTACTAAACACAGAACCACTGTAGTTTAAGCTGGTAAACCAATTATCACCGCGCAGTTTAATCCCGGCGTTTAAGATGTCTGTGGTGTAATCAACCGGCTCTGCCAGCATCATAGATTGATTGAAGAAACTGCCTGAAGCAATTTTGGTTCCAGTTTTCTCTTCGCGCTGAAAATTGACGTAGGTCGTGAATAATGATTCGGTTTGATATTCAAAGCCTATACTAGCCAGTTCACGTTTTAGTGACAGTTCAAATGGGGTTAAACTGTTATATAACATTGGCATGTCTGAACTTGCACCCGCGGTTACCCAATCACCCGCTAGTGTCAGGTTATCGCTGCCGATATTTTGATAAGGGCTCAATGCATTGTTGCTTTGATAAGTTGCAATGGATCGATAGCCTAGATTGAGGCGATATAATCCAAGTTTACCGGCATCAATCTCCATTCGACCGTTGTCCATGCCCATGTTATTTGCGACAACTTTTGCTTGGTAGCCATTGTCACCTTGATACTTTATATCGGCATCAACTTTACCCGCGGTTTGATTGCTGCTATTAAATGCATTGGCTGATTGAATATCGTCTTCACTGTTGTAACCAATACCAACACCGACAGTTCCTGTGGTACCTGTTTCGACAGCACAAGCCTTACAATTCCAAGCATCATATTTAATATTGTCGGTTTTAGCATTTGCTAGGCCATAACCATCAGCCATAAGGCTAAAGCTGGTGCTAGTGAGTAACGCTAAGGTGATGATGTTTAATTTAGTGTTCATAATATTAGCTCCTTAGCGCTGCAGTAACTTACCAGACGGATGGTTTGAACCATGTACTTGGCTGTGACAATTCAAGCAGCTACGCCCGCCAGTAAAGGCATTACCATTTACCGTTGAGCCCATGTCGGTGTTGCCTAGATAAGCATTGCTTGTATGATTGTCACTCGCATGACATTGCTGGCACAGTTGTGGCGCGCGAGTTTTGAGCATGGCGTCGTTTACCGAACCGTGAGGATTATGGCAATTGACGCAATTTTCGGTGACGGGTGCATGCTCCCACAGCTTTGGGCCGCGTTTCTCTGCGTGACATGAATAACAGGTTTCATTCACCGTGGGTTGAACAAGGTCTGCGTCACTCATACTGCCATGGGCGTTATGACAGTCGCTACAGGTCATTTGATTCCATTTCATTGGATGACTTGAACGCTTATTCATGTCGGCTTTTTGTCTGGTGTGACAACTGGTACACACTTCCACTTCAGTTTGCTTTGACAATATAGGGTCGTGTTCAGCGTGCACGCTATGACAAGATGCACATGCCACATCAGCATTGGCGTGATGGCTACTGTCCCATGCAACACGTTCGTCGTCGAGGTGACAACTCATGCACACACTGTTTTGCTTATCTGCGGCGAGTGTAGACGTTGGGCCAAACGTAATCATAGGCTCTTTACCACCCCGATTATGTGATCCTAATGGACCGTGACAAGCTTCGCACTGTAATCCTGCCATTGGACTTTTTGAAGAGTCAATTGAGCCGTGCGCACCCTTAAAGATGGCCATGACTTTTTCTGATCTTTTATGACACATTAAGCAAGTGTCAGCGCCTTTAGTTGAGTATTTTCCTTCGGCGAATTTTTTATCTAACGTGGCTTCAACTTCGGCCGGCGTCATGTTGGCATCCCATTTTGCTGCCTGTACAGGATTCGACACCAACAGCGACGCGGTGAGGCAGAGTAGGGCTAAAAATATTGTATTAATTTGATGTGTGGTCTTCATAAGTAGACTTCCTAATTTGTCCATTTAAATGGTCATTGGTTAATAACATAAGTCATAACATGAGAGAGAAGCAGGGCTTCTCTCTCAATGAACAAATTAAAGTTTCACTTGTGTGTGGTTTTCAATGGTGGGTGCATGGCAGTAGAAACAGGTTTCTAACTGCGCAGCATCATTGGCTTCTTGATAGCTACCATTAACAATTGCGCCACCTTGGAGCTCAACGTGTTGTTTAATCTCGTCAAAGCCATGACATGAGGCACATGTCGCCGTGATAGGGGTGGTATAAAGGCCTGCAGATGTGGCTAGTGCACCTTTAACTCTGAATGCATCAAGGTTAAAGTCATTGTGACACTGGGTACAGTCTTTGATAATGCCTTGCTCGCCATGAACACTGTGCAATTTCATTTCAATCGCACCTTGATTAGCACCGGAAGCATAAGTGCCGTCAGGTGTGTGACAAACCACACAAGCATCCAAACCGACAGTGACTTCGCCATTAAGCTCGCGAGCTAATTGTTCGGTCATCACAAAGCCTGCATGGTGACCTTTATGCAACTCAAAGGTGTCGCCATGACAATTATCACACGAGCCAAAATTGACCGAGTCAATGTGACGATAGCTCGGTGCGTTGCCAGAGAAAGTACCTACTGTGAGCTCAGCTTTCATGCTGGTGGTCGCTACGCCGTCAGCGCAATCGATGGCTTGGATACCGTCGTTACACATTTCAAGACCAATAAAGCTAAAGGCGGTATCTGTGTCGCCTGCGCCAAATGGCAGTGATGCAATGTTATAGACCAAGTTACCTGATTCAATCACTACATCAGTTTGTAACAGACCCGCTGTGATAAAGTCTTTACTGATTTTGGCTAAGCCACTACCTGGGCTAGCTTTATATCCCATAATTGGGAAGTTAGGCCCAACGTTAGTGTTTGTTTCAAGACGTTGAATTTTACTGACTAAGCTTGAGGCGTCAATGGCCGTACCGTTGGCATCTAAAATGGTTACCGATAAGGTTGCTGATTTGTCATCAGGGCTGGTTTTATTAGCAGTCAATGTGGCTGTCATGCCATATAAATCGATGAATGCTTTTTTCTGAGTATAAGCCGTAGTGTGTAACTCTTCTGTCCAGTTAGCATTATGGCACGCAACACAATTTGAATTATCAACTTGTTGTGAGTGACCTTGACCGGTTTTAAAGTCAATATCGGTATGACAACTTGAACAGGTTTCCATGGTAGGAATGCGAGTCCAGTTACTTGATTCGCTAAGTTGTTCAGAGTCGACATGACAAGTGGTGCAATTATCTTGCACTATGGCATGTGCTGTTTCAGCACTCTTGTCCATGTTGCGACCATACATTTTGGCATTGTTGTGAACATTATGGATCAAATGACTAAACTCATCTTGAACCTTGTCTTTTTCAATGGCCAGTTCGTTGGTATGGCATGATGTACAGGTTTCTAAATCAGTGTAGCTATGATAAATGCTTTCACCCTTTGCATGGCAGGTATTACAAGTGGCTCCGCTAACAATGTTTTTGGTGTATTTAGCTTCGAAGCCTTCACCGTCAAAATCTTCGCTGATTTCAGTGCGCGGCACACCGGTAACGCCATCTTGCAAGGTGGATGCACTTGCAATGATGTTATAGCGCTGTGTCAGCTCTGGATTAAAGCCTTCAACATTGACATTAAAGCTATAATTTCCATTACCATGATCGGTAAAGGTTTTTTCTGAACCAATAAATTGCCATTGGGCTGAATTACCCGCGCCACTTGCGCCAACAGGAATGAGCTGAACGACTTTTTTAACTTCAAAGTCTTTAAGGCCAGCTACTGGGAGGTCTTGTTCATTTGTCGCAAAGACTTCAATCGTCGGTTTGCCGTCTTGATAAGTGACTTTGGTAATATCTAAGTTCAGCGTGTTAATCGCTGCAGCCGGCTCGCCACTAGGGTTGCCTGGATTACCTGCTTCACCATCATCGCCTCCGCCACAACCTACCATTGTCATTGATGCTGACATAGCAAGTAATAATGCCATTTTTGTGTATTTTTTATTCATCATGTTTTCCCTGCAAAGGTCATCCGTCTAACTTACTGGCAGTATGTTCTGCAATTATCTTATTCAGTTAAGTTGACGTTGGAATTAATTTTCCCAACACTAAGATTACGTTACAAACCGCTACTCGTCTTTAAAGCGAACGTAATTGTGTGATGGCGATCAGCCTATTAATAAAGAGGTATATAAAATACGGAGTTTATTGAGGATTATTGTTGGTACAAAAAAAAAGACCTTAGTCATACACTAAGGTCTTTGGAACATAAAACGATAATTCTATTTACATTTTAGGGTTAAAAACCGTGTGTTTTAGTGACGCGATCTACTGTATGACAGGTTGAGCATATTTCAGATGCACGATTATGAACATCGCCTTCACTGATCCCATCAATAATACCGCCATTTATCTCAATATGAGACTCGGCGGCGTCAGTAAGATACTTTTGGTGACAACTTAAGCACGCTCCAGTATCTGATGACACCCAAATATCGGCACCCGTTTCGAGGTCGCCATATCGCCACACTCTGTCAGTGGCTCTACCAAGTTCGATCCCATCTGCAGTATGGCAGGTTTTACAGTCGCTTTTTAACACAGTGCCAGACTTAACCCCAGCATACTTGAGGTAATGGCCTTCAGCTTCGTGCGCTTTAAAGGCAAAACTGGTTGATTTTTTGCCACCAGGGTAAGTGTCATCACTCCTAAGAATCTTATCAGCGGTATGACAGGTTTGGCAATTGACACCATTGTCATAGTGATACACTTCTTGGTTATGGCAACCTTGACAGCTTGCAGTGTTGATAATATTTCGACGCGAGGCTATGGCCTGACTATCATCTACAGCGCTTGCTGCCATGACAAAATGATATGGGCTACTTTTGATTTCCACTGTTTGGACATCATCAGTACTGCACGCGGTCAATTTCACTTCAGGTCTACCGTAACCACCATGGTTATAACAGGCTTTAACCGCAGACCATAGTTCAAAGGTTTTGCCGACGTAATCGGTTGGTAAGGAGACACTATCCCAAACCAGGGTCCAGCTATTGTCTGTGTTGGCGGTACCTTGACTCAACCTAAGACGACGATCATCGTAACTGGCATCGCTATAAGCAGGATAGTTTTTGTCACTGTCCCACGCCATCACCACTCGGCCGCTTTGGTCGATAAACTCAGCCGGGATGACCTGGCCACTTGCGTCAGTAAAGCTGACGTTAGTGCTGAACTTGTTGTCAGCAGTCACAGTAATATCGCTAAAGACCACTTTCATGGTTTGGGTTTCGTTATAAGCTTTCATGACATCGCCATGAGCTTCTTTTGCACTGCGACCATAGCCTTCTTCAACATGGCATGAAGTACAATTTGTGCCGGCACCAACATGGTGCTGAGTCGCTAACTCTGTGTGGCATGCAATACAAGCGGTATCACTTTTATTGGCATTAAACAGCGCGGCATCTTTGGGAGCGTTTGCGCCCTCTACGTGACATGCACTGCAATCCGCAGCGGGTTTTTGCGGGTACATCACGTTACCGTAATTGTGTAATCCGCCGCCATAACCAATCACTTTGTATGGTGCTGCTACATCGCCATCGGCAGTACTGGTTACGCGATCTTGGCCCTTATGAATGGCATGGATCATATAGGTGAAATCGACACTGTTACCGGTTTCAGGATCGCCCGATGTTGCCGTATGACAAGAAGCACAGTTTTCAAGATCGATTCGACGACCGCCATGTAATGCTAAGCTTTCTGGTTGATGGCATGTATAACAAGCTTCAATCGATACCACATCACGTGACGTAATACCTTCGGTTAAGCCGCTTGAAGGTTGAAAGTCGTAATGGGCATTTGCAGTGATTAATGGCTGCTTTAATTCTAAGGTAATACGTTGAGTGTCATCAGCTTGGTAAGTAATACTAATTGGCTCAGTTACTTGAGCAATATTAGTTTGAAAAGTGTATGAGTAAGAGCCATCTTGATTATCGACTAAACAGTCAGCACATTTTGATGCTGCCTCAACCTCAGCCTGATATTGATCCGATGGGGAAATATTGGTTTCACCATCAGGGATCCAACTGGCATTAGCTTGCTTTGTTGTATTGATATAAGACTGCCATTGATAGCCGCGGTCGACTTCAACCTTAGCACCATCAGCACCGACCATTTCCTGTACAGGAGTTAATTGAGCCATGCCAAAACGAAGATCGTGATCTTTTGTTAACCCTAATACCGCAACCCCATTGGCATTTCTAAGGGTAAAGGCAACATTGACTTTTCCATCGACGACAGTGGCGTCGGTAAATGTAGCGTCTAACGTTGATGTTGCATCAATATTGACACCGATAATACCATCTGGACCATCTTCGCCATTGTTACCATCACTGCCTCCACAACCCGATAGCGCTAAAGCTATAAGCCCTGCACTCAATACCGCTTTTGCAGCGGGACTAACTATTCTTGTCTTCATCATGTATTCCCTGCATTTTTTTGTTATCTCGCATGTCACTATCAGATAGATGTGTGCGGATTTTATTTCAATCTTATGTTAGCTAACCTTAACTACTTACTCATTGAATTATGTGTAGAGTTGTGACTAAGATCTGACTATTCCTTTGTGAGTAACGTGGCTTGATAAGAATTAAGTCGGTATTGAGACACAAAGTGACATCATGCCTAAAATCCTAATGTGCGCGGTTGACTCACTTGTGTATAAGTTATTGGGTGTTCGTTTTGGCTAAGTAACCGCAGATAGGAATGAAAAACCATTATCAAAAAATGATTATCAAAAAACATTGTCCTGCTAACGCCCTGACATTCAACTGTAAAATACCGGCTATTGATGTGTTAATTCGCTCTATTAGCAAACAATCAGGCAAGTTTGATATAAAATATTTTGTCCTTTACCTATTTACCTCCGCTATTATCTCTGGTTGAGGTTAAGTATTGTGCAGTTAGGTGGAGGATTGAGAACTAATTAAGATAAAGGCTTGATCAAGCCAATAGGTTAGGGGATAATCTCCCCGTTCTGAGACATAAGCTTTATATTTTATGATCCAGAAGTCAATGGTGACCCTAGGGTCCCCCCGCAACGATAACTTGTGAACTCGGCCAGACCTGGAAGGGAGCAACCGCAGCAAGTGACTCGTGTGCCGGGGTGTCGGCTCTAGGGGAGCCTCCAATACTCCCCGTGTCATTTTTCACCAAATCACCAAATCACCAAATCGTTCAAACGTTAATACTCGTAATCTGCTATTTATAAATCCTTTGATTAAACGAATGATGCCCATATTGGGTCTAACGAATAATTATAGTTATTAAGTATTGATTATTTTATGATTAATGCTCAGTTCTACATCGATTAATACATGTTAGATTATTGTGGCTGTTCGCCCGCGAGTGCTGCGGCTTCTTCTTTTAAACGTTTTTGCAAATTCATTTTGAGGAATTGCCTTGACCGTTCGAGTGCTTCACTTATTTCGGTTTTCATCTGCTGTAGTTCTTGATAATTTTCGAAGAAATACGTATCAACTAAATGGCGAATGTACCTAACGGGTAATTGATTCAATGTGACACAGCATAAGTCTGCCAAGTACTCTTCTGGCAATTCTTCCATTAAGCCTTCATCTCTGAGTATTTCCATTAATAGAACTTCATAATAGTTTCGGATCTCTAATTGCATTATTACGCTCCATTGAGACGGTTTGATGTATCGACATGAGTGTTAATGTCGAGAGTATTGAGGTTAACTCTGTGGTGCATTTTTTGATTGGCACGGCTTAATGCAGTCGTCACCATGATTCATTTGCAGCAATTAATAATTGGCTATGGCGATGAGTTAATTCTGCCTCATTACGACTATAGCCTCCCCCTATGACCGCTGCAAGAGGGATGTTATGCATTTTTGCTATTGATATTACCTGTTTATCTCGAGCGAGAATACCTTGGTTTGAAATAGCAAAATATCCGAGGTCATCATGTTGATGGATATCGACTCCCGCATCATAGATGATCAGATCTGGCTGATGGAGACGGATCAAGTAAGGTAATATTTGTTGAATGTGTTCAAGATAGCGTTTATCGGTACAGCCTTTATCGAGATCGATATCGTGGTCAGATTGCTGTTTTCGGGACGGGAAATTTTGAGCACAGTGGATCGAGCAACTAATGATGTCTGGGCAGCCTTGAGTGAGGGTCGCCGTTCCATCGCCTTGATGAACATCGCAATCAAAAATGAGTACTTTATCTATTTTTCCTGAGTCAATGGCTAATCTAGCTGCGATAACCAAGTCATTGAAAATGCAAAAGCCACTACCATAATTATAGTGAGCATGATGATAACCACCGGTTAAATGAATTGCTATTCCATGTTCAAGCGCTAAGTCGGTACACAAACGGGTACCATTTACCGCGTGTAAAGTACGGGTGACTAATGCTGTACTCCACGGGAAACCAATGCGCCTTTGGGCTTTGTGATCTAAGGTGCCATTGATAAATTGTTCTACATACTGCGGGCAATGTACGCGAAAAAGGGCCTCTTTGGTCATTGGCATCGGAGTATGACGACATTGCTCAATCAACAAGTGATGTTTGAGCGCATGCTGGTATAAATTATGATATTTGGTCGTTGGAAAACGATGGGTACTAGGCAACGCCAGCTGTGAATAGCTGGCGTGATATACAAAAGGGATAGACATCAAGATTAGAGTTGTTTGATTGCCCAGCCCATAAATTCTTTCCGCGTTTTATCATCGGCTTGTAACCACCAATACTGCAGCATTTGTTCGGCTTTTGCCGGACTCGGTTTCTGAGCCGTTGCTGCCGGTACTGGAGTGACATCGGGGGCGCTCATCGTCGCTGTTGCAACGTCTGCGATTACCGGTAATGTTTGTACCGATTGGCTAGCGTTACTCGTTGCTGAAGCCGATAAGGTTTCAATATCATGTTGTTTTTTACTTTGAAACAGACTCGTCATAAATGATTCGTCAGTAAAATCGGTCTGTTTGACACTGTAAGTAACCGACCCATTGTCTTGACGAGTAATGCTAATTTGTGGTTTTTTTGCGAACGCTTTTGGATTTTTGATCACCTTGCCTTCAGCAGCCTGCAACTGGTATTGATGATCGCCATCCACCATTAACGTTAAAATTAAAGGCGTTGATTTTACAAAGGTTTGGCTATCACTAAAGGAATCATCAACCACATCATAATAACGAATAGCAATTTTATGGGTGCCATTGGTTAACGCTAAATCTGATTGGTGGTTGAACATACTGGTTTCAACCTCTGTACCATCAAGCGCTAGATACTCAAAAGACATGGGAATAGTCAAATTAGCGGCTAGAACAGATGATGACGATAACAATGCCAAAAGCGCACTAGTGGTAAATAAAGATTTCATTGTTTCTCCTTAACGTGGGTGAATTTGTCGAGGTCGTTCAAAAAGTTGAATACGCTCTTCTATATAACTGGTTGCTTGTTTACATTTTCCTAAACGACGATGCGTTGATAGGATATCATTTTGCAATTTTATCTTGTCATCACTATGACAGAATTCAAGATTTGCTTCCAATTGTTGTATTTTTTGCTCTATTTTTTTTGCCCAATTTAAATGTTTATTGAGTTCTGCATAGAGTTGATGGCTGTTTTGCATCACATTACTGGCGATCCAACCAAAGCCACTGTCTTGTATTGTTTGTTGTTGTTTTTTAGCATATCGAGCCCGATTACTGGCTTTACGCTGTTGTTCGGATTTAAGATTGATGTCAGTGGTAAGCAAGGCTCTGCGTAACGCACTAAATCGGTCTTGAATCCGATCGCAACTGAGTTGGATAACATTGCTACCCAATTTAAGGAAAAGTTGCTTTTCGAGTTGTTTGATATCTTTACGTAATTGTGTAATGCAAGGGCTTAGTTGAGCACCTTGTTGGGCAAATAACTGACTGTTAAAACGTTCAATATCTTTTAATGATTGACGTTGAGAAGGTGCCAAATTTTGGTCATGAATTAAGGCATCTTGTTCAAGCTGCACGAGCTGCTGTTTTAACATTGAGACTAATTGTTGGGTGTTCATACCCATGCACTCCACGTAAGATGGACTGCTATCGACAATACCATAATAATAAATATTGGTTTAATAAAAGGTATTCCGAATCGAATCGCGCTTCTTGCGCCGATAAATGACCCCGCCATCATGCATACACCCATCCACAAGCCAAGCATCCATTGCACTTGCCCCACCGAGGCAAAGATAATTAATGCTGTAATGTTACTCACTGCTGTCATCACTCGCGCTAAGCCACAACTGTGAAGTAGAGGGAGCTTATGCAGTGAGATAGACGTTACCGTCCAAAAGGCACCAATACCAGGTCCTGCAAAACCATCGTATCCACCCAAAATAAAACCTTGGCTAATCTGTTTGTACTTTGGCGAGCGAGATTTGGGGACAGTTATATTTTTTTCGCCCATGGCTTTGGGGTTCAATAAGGTGTAAATCGCGATACTAATAATCAGCAATGGCAATATTTTCTCTAACCATTTAGCATCAATAAGAAACACTAAACCACAACCTGCAATAGATCCTATCAGTGTGGCAAAAAAGCACGCTTTCCATAATGCAGGAGTAAATAAATGTTGTTTATAAAAGGTGTAACTTGAGGTAAGAGAGCCAAAACAAGCAGCAAGTTTATTGGTCCCTAAGGCTAAATGTGGTGGAATACCGACGGTCAGCAATGCCGGAATAGAAAGAAGCCCACCACCGCCAACTATGGCGTCAATAAAACCAGCAATAATACCGATGACCGCTAATACAGCCCAATGGCTAGGGTCTAATAATAAATCCAACTCAATACCTATTCGATAACACGTCTAAAAGGAGGAAGGGCATCAATTAATGATTTGCCATAACGTTTAGTGACCAAACGACGGTCTAAAATGGTCACTCGGCCATAATCTTGCTCATTTCGTAACAGTCGGCCACAACTTTGGACTAATTTACGTGACGCATCGGGAATTGTCAGCTGTAAAAATGGGTTACCGCCTTTTACTTTTACATATTCGGCGTGAGCTTGTTCTACCGGTGATGTAGGAACCGCAAACGGGAGCTTGGTGATGATCAAGTTTGTTAAATAGTCTCCCGGTAAATCAAGGCCCTCAGAAAAACTGCCGGTGCCGAAAATAACACTGGGTAGCCCCTCATCACAACGTTTTTTGTGTTGCGTTAATATTTGCTGGCGCGGGATTGCACCTTGAACAAAAAGCTGGTCCTTAGGGATTTTACCTTCGACGAATTCAACCACTTTGTCCATTTGCCAGTATGATGCAAACAGCACTAAAGTGGCCATTTCACCATCGATTAATGTCACAATATGTTGTGCCAGTTCGGCGGTGTAATTATCGTTGGTAGGTTCATTAACCATTTGAGGAATGAATAAGGTTGCATTATTCTCATAGTCAAAAGGCGATAGTAAGGCTAAAAAGCGACTGCCATCGTTGATTGATAATCCGACTTGGTGGGCAAAATGGTTGAAGCTATTTAACGCCCGCAGCGTGGCACTGCACAATACCACTCCAGCGGCCTTTTGCCACAACATGGATTCCAGCATAAAGCCGACTTCTATGGGTGATGAACAAAATAAATAATCTTGTTGTTTGCCGGTAATTAACTCCGCCCAACGTGCCATAGGCGCGCCTTTTTTGCTGTCTTCTTTGGCCATCATCTTCCATAGCTTATGTAAGTTATCTAGCCTTTGTAAGATGACGCCGGTTTCAGACAATAATCCTTCCGACTGATGTTTAGGCACTTCACCATCTTTGATGGCTTCATTTAAGACTGAGACCACTTTATTAAATTGCTTTACCGCGGCGCCGGATGCCGTGGCAAGATTTTCTGCCTGTATTAATAATGATTGCGGTAACTTACCGTGTTCAAAACGAAGCCTAGATTCCGGATTGGCAAATAGCTGGGGTTGAGTATCACAATAATGAGCCACTTGGGTCAGTAAATTGGTTAATTCTGTGGCGTGATCGAGCATCGCTTGAACTGGAGCGATAATATGGGTGGTTTTAAGTTGATTTTGTAATTTTGAACAGGTTTTTGATGCCTTATCTAACCAATCACATGCTCCCCGCAGTGTCGCTTGCGCACTGGAGAAATCTCTGGCAACAAGGGGCAGGTGATGAGCTTCGTCGATGACATAAAACATGTCTTCTGGTTCAGGTAAAATGACGCCACCGCCGAGCTCTAAATCGGCAAATAGCAGGCTGTGGTTAACAATTAATACATCCCAAGTGTCGACATCTTCACGGGCTTTATGAAACGGACAATTATGGTGAGCCGACACTTGACGATGGCAACTGTGCTTATCACAACAAATTTGTTGCCATAAAAAATCAGGAATAGGATGCTCTAAGGTATCTATTTCGCCATTCCAGCGTTTTTGATGAAAATCTTGATGTAATTTTTGTAATTCATTAATTTGACTCTGATCGGGTTTAGTTTGCCACATGGCTATTTGTGAGCTGTCTTGTGCACCAATCATGGCTTCAAGTTTGGCTAAACACACATAGCGTTGACGACCTTTGACTAAACCAAACTTAAACTCAATACCTGATTGTTGTAAAAAATAAGGCAGATCCTTATGAAGTAATTGTTCTTGAAGTGCTACGGTTGCACTGGCAATGCAGACTTTCTTTTTACTGGCGATAGCTAAAGGTATCGTGCCTAATATATAGGACAAGGATTTACCAATACCCGTACCCGCCTCAACCACAATAATACGACGGTCTTTGTCATACTCACCTGCTAAAGTTTTAGATATTTCCGCTACCATATAGTTTTGTTCGCGACGAGAACGAAATTGCGGCATAGATGCGGCAATTTCTTTATAAATGGTGCGAATTTGACTTTTTATATTATCCGCTAGCATAGGAAGTATGATTTCTACATAGACTGAATTATGCTGTACATAATAACAGTGAATTAGCATGCCACGAAGTAATAAATCAAATTGAGTAAACTTGTGCAGGAATTCAAACCCGTAGTGAAGCCGACAAATCATCAACCTACTTATACCAATGTGATGGGACAAGTATTAACTCGCCATGCCATTTATCGTCATGGGCAATTAGTCCTCCAGTATTATATCAAAACCGCTCAGGGTCCTGTCTTAGCTGAACTTTATCACAGTGAGGTGATATGTTTTTGCCGTCAACAAGATGTCAATCAATTAATTAACACCGTCGGTTTTGCGCTTAAAGCGCAATCGATATCACTGATGAGCTTTGCCCATGAGCCCATTAGTGCCTTGTATCTTAAGTCAAATACGCAATTAAAATTACTCAGTCGCATTGCTAATGATGTCGGTATTAGTTTATTTGAAGCCGATATAAGGCCTGAGCAACGCTACCTTATTGAGCGTTTTATCGCCTTAGATATTGAATGCATAGGGCATTATCAAGAGGTTAATCCCGCTTCAACCATTCCAGTGTTATCGATTAATCGTGCCAGAAAAATGCCCACAAACCCACTTGCCTCGATACCGTTGAAGATGATTTCGTTGGATTTTGAGTGCAGTTTTGCCGGCGAACTCTATTCGGTTGGTTTGTATGGTGCCGATTATCAATGCGTGTTTATGGTGGGCGAACCACAACCAGAGTGTCATGACTTTATCATTTGGGTTAAGGATGAAGTTGAACTTATCCATCGATTAATTGCGTGGTTTAGCGACTATGATCCCGATATTATTATCGGCTGGGCTGTGGTGACCTTTGATTTAGCCTTGTTGTTCAAACGCTGTGTTTTACATCAAATTCCATTAATCATAGGCCGAGGTAATAGCGAACTGAGTTGGAAAGTGGCCGACAAATATCGACCTGAGACATTATCTCTACCTGGGCGTGTAGTCTTAGATGGTATTGATTGGCTTAAAGCCGCGTTTTATCAATTTGATAGCTTTTCGTTAGAGACGGTTTCGCGGCAATTATTGGCTGAAGGTAAAGCCATTGACCATGTTGAAAATCGTGGTCAACAAATTACTCATTTGTTTGAGCAAGATAAAAATGCACTGGCTTTTTATAACATGACTGATTGTCGCTTAGTGTGGGATATTTTTGAAAAAACCCAACTATTAGATTTTGCACTTGAACGCGCTAAGTTAACCGGCTTGGAGTTTGGCCGCGTTGGCGCATCGATTGCGGCATTTTATCATTTGTATCTACCACACTTACATCGAAGTGGCTTTGTGGCACCAGCATTCCCCGCAAGTGAAGGGTTAGAAAGCCCTGGCGGCTATGTGATGTCCTCTATCCCGGGTTATTATAAAGATGTCTTAGTATTAGACTTTAAAAGCCTGTATCCGTCGATTATCAGAACATTCCTTATCGATCCTAAAGGCTTAGTCGAAGGGTTACATGCGACAAATTTACATAATGATACCACCGCCGTGGATGGCTATTTAGGCGCTAAATTTAGCCGGGACAAGCCCATTTTACCGGCATTAGTCGCCAGCCTTGCAGAACAAAGAGAGCGGGCTAAACGTGATAAAAATGCCCCTTTATCGCAAGCGATAAAAATTATTATGAATTCAT
Source organism: Shewanella sp. T24-MNA-CIBAN-0130 (assembly GCF_040310185.1). Taxonomy (NCBI): domain Bacteria; kingdom Pseudomonadati; phylum Pseudomonadota; class Gammaproteobacteria; order Alteromonadales; family Shewanellaceae; genus Shewanella; species Shewanella sp. T24-MNA-CIBAN-0130. The sequence continues at coordinate 22,591 of NZ_JBEOPP010000006.1, forward strand.
TATATGGCGTGCTTGGCTCTCGAGGCTGCGTATTTCATGATGCAAAATTAGCCAGTTCTATTACCATGCGCGGTCATCAAATAATGAAACTGACCAAACAATGGATAGAAGAATGCGGCTATCAGGTGATTTATGGTGATACTGATTCCACATTTGTGTGGTTAGGGAATAATCATGGCATCAAAGATATTCAAGCCGTCGGTAAACACCTGTCGGTATCAATTACTCAACGTTGGCTTGATTGGTGCGCACAAGAATACCAATTAAGCAGTTATCTAGAACTCGAATTTGAAACACATTTTGAACAGTTTATTATGCCCACGCTTAGGGGCTCAGATGAAGGCAGCAAAAAGCGTTATGTCGGTGCGGTGTTCAATGATGAGCAACAATTGAAGCTGACTTTTAAAGGCATGGAGCAGGTGAGAAGTGATTGGAGCCCGATAGCGCGTAGGATGCAATATCATTTGTATGAACTGTTTTTCAAAGGTGAGGATATCATTGATTACCTGAGCAATGAGATCGCGGCCATTAACAATGGTGCCAGAGACGATGAACTCATTTTTAAAAAGCGCTTAAGACGCAACGTTGAAGATTATACCGCTAAATCATCACCCCATGTAAAAGCGGCTAAACAGCTTGGTGAAATTTTAGGCGACGTCAACGTTACTCGAAAAGGTCAACAAATCCGCTACATCATGACTCTTACTGGTGCCCAAGCCATTGAAGCAAAACCACAAAATATTGATTATGAATATTACATTAGTAAACAAATTAAACCCATCGCAGAGCCTATTTTGCAACTGTGTGGACATAGCTTTGACTCACTGGTAAATAATCAACTCATATTGCTTTAAGTTTACTAACCTAAGCCTCTACTTTATGTCTTTTAGCGCGAGATAAAATGAGCTGTCTTTTTCTTTGTATTAATTAACAATTTATTAAGTACAGGGGGATTAAGCATCGTTTGATAGCTGAAATCTGACTATCTAAAGTTATGGTAGATCCCGCCGGATACAAAATGTTAAACAACTGCTACTTATCCCTATTATGAACAGTTAACATTTTTTATGTTCGCCATAATAATAAAAAAAATATCAACTTCGAAGAAATCGTAAAGCAAAACATGATGTTAGGTTTTTTATTTGGATTTGGATATTTATTTTATTTGAACATGATTTATTTCAAGCTGTTGTTTAAATTGATAAAAAAAACTCTCTGTTCATATTTATTAACAGCTTTAGTTGTTACATTTGATTAACTTTTGCGCTTATGGTGTTTCAAATGTTGATTAGTTGTATTAAATGTGATTTTATTGCACCTGCAATTGAGTGTTTGTAGTCAATTCGTTGCAAGCCCTCATTCGATAGACACCTAAAATGGTCGTCAATATTATAAGAAAGACATAAAAGTCCAGGGAGATAGACAATGCATAAGAACGTATTAGCTAAATCAGTGCGCTTAGCACTGATCGGTGGTGTAGCTGCAACTGCAACTGCATTCGCTGCACCAGTAGCTTTTGCTGCTGAAGATGGCGCAAAAGTAGAACGTATCGAGGTAACTGGTTCACGTATTAAGCGTTCTGACCTTGAAGGCGCTTCGCCAGTTACCGTAATTACAACGGAAGATATGAAGATGGAAGGTAACTTTACAGTTGCTGACGCACTTCGTAACAGTAACTTAAACTCTTTCGGTTCATTCTCTGAGCGTTCAGGTAGTTCTGCACAATCGCAAGCAACGATTAACTTACGTGGTGCTGGTTCAAGCCGTACCCTAGTACTTATCGATGGTAAGCGTTTCCCAGGTTCACCAACGCTAGGTGGTGCATCTGCTAACTTGAACGCTATCCCAATGGCCGCAGTAGAACGTATTGAAATTTTAACTGACGGTGCATCTTCTACTTATGGTTCTGACGCGATTGCTGGTGTTGTTAACATCATCATGAAAAAGAACTATCAAGGTATTGAATTCAACGTTGGTGGTGGCTCACGTGACCAAGACGGTGGTTTGACAAGTAAAGAATTCTCGGTTGTCGCTGGTTATCAAATGGACAAAGGTAACATTACTTTCTCATTTGACCACCAAGACCGTAAAGGGATCTCTGACGCAGACCGTCCATATACGGCAGCAAGCATGACAGACTTCAATGGTGATGGTGAAATCCAAGCCTATGAAGAAACTGCTGGTTGGAGTATCTATGGCGCAACAGTTGCGGCACCTGATTTCTCTACTACTCAAGCATCACTATTATGTGATGACTTAGAATCAGAATACGGTTCAAATGTATTCCAAACTGTTAAAGCAGACAACGATTGGGGTGGAGCTGGTTCTACTTACTGTATGTATGCGTTTGCTAACGTTTCTTATAACAAAGCCTCTACAGAGCGTAATACAGTCTATGTTGATGCTAACTATGAAATTGCTGAAGACGTAGAATGGTTTGGCCGTGTTATGGTAACTCAAGGTAACTCGTTTGGTCGTTATGCGCCTCCAGCTGCAGCTTGGAATAGCATGGCTGCAGACAACCCGCATAACCCATATGGTGAGGAAACTACTGGTTACTTCCGTTGGGTTGGTATTGGTACTCGTGATGGTAACGTAGACGATTATAACCAAGATTACCTTACCGGTTTACGCGGTACTATCAGTGCACTAAACGATGCTGAGTGGGAAGTTTACTACCATCACAATATCGCCGATAACAAGTCTATCGGTGAGTACTACTTAAGCTATGCCGGTCTTGCTTATAACCAAGCAAATGATATTGATTTAGGTTCTGAAGCTGGCATCAATAATATGAAAGCTACAACCTTAACTCAAGGTCGTGCCACATTTGATCAGTACAGTGCAGGTCTTGGTTTTGATGCGTTTGAATTACCTGCTGGTGCCGTTGCACATTATGTCGGTATGGAATATTTTGACCAACAGTATAGTGAAGTGTATGACGCTCAGTCAGAAGCTGGCTTGATTGGTGGTAGCGCGGGTAACTCTGCAGGCGGCGATCGTCAAGTATGGGCAATGTTCTATGAAGCGGTTCTACCGATAACAGATGACGTTGAATTAAACCTTGCGGCTCGCTACGATGATTACAGTGATTTTGGTAATAACTTTGCGCCTAAGGCCTCTGTTCGCTGGCAAGCACTGGAAAACGTTGTCGTACGTGCGTCGTACTCTGAAGCGTTCCGTGCTCCAGCATTAGATCAGTTATATGCGGCAACCACATTCAGCGCTGAAAGTGGTAAAGATTATCCATTCTGTCAACAATCAGGTACTTCTGATGCCGATTGTAGCGAAAAACAGTACGATACTTACATTCGTGCTAACGATACCCTAGGTCCAGAAACGTCAGAATACATCAACTTTGGTGTAGCATGGGATATCATTGATGACATCGGTATTAAGGTTGATTACTTTAACCTCAATATTGATGATGTAATCAGTCAACGTACTAACACCAACGTAATGCGTGGTATTGCTGCGGGTACGCTGGAAGAAAATGAAACTTTCTATGTTAACCGTGCTCCAACTACGGATGGTTCATTAGGTCGTGCTTTAGAAATTGGTACTGGTTACGGTAACACTGACAAGTTAGAGATTACTGGTATAGATGTCGCGTTAAACGCGAAGTTTGAAACAGCAATTGGTGATATTGGCTTTAACTGGAACAACAGCTTCGTGCTAGAATACATCGAAGAAGTTGAAGCTGGCGGTGAAGCGATTGATACGGCTGGTTGGAATGGTTCACCAGACTATAAGTCTAACTTTACCACTAACTACAGCATGGGTGACCATCGTGTATCTTGGAACATGAGCTACACAGCTTCTACTTATGAAGATGATGACACAGGTAACTTAGATTCTTGGTTAATCCACAATCTAAGTTATGTGTATGATGCGGGTAACTATGGTTCACTACTGTTAGGCATCAATAACCTAACAGATGAAGATCCAGTGTTGAGCTCTTTTGGTACATACGATAACGCTGATCTGTATAACAACTACGGTCGTGAATATCGTGCAAGTTATACTCTTAAGTTCTAAATTCTAATAGCTCATTAATTAGATACAAGAAAGGCTCCTTCGGGAGCCTTTTTATTTAGTCTATTATGAACCCTCAGCTAGGATAATAAACGATTATTAAACCGCTCTTTGTCCTGCGGTCTGCGTTGCTTTGACTTGTCATCGACACGCGATTAACACATAAATGTGGCTTATTAGCAAAACTAATGGCAAGTTTGATATTGTGGACTTGAAATAAACCCGTTGTTATCGATTTACCTCATCTCCCATCTCGAGTTGAGGTTATTTAGCAATATGTTGTGATTAATTGAGGAGATCAAATGAATAATCACTGGAGTGAATATTGGCAACAAGGACACACAACTTCATTCGGTGAGGCAATATCAGGTAATTATGAAGGGATATTGAAAAGTGTTTGGCAACCGATATTTAATGGTCTAAATGAAGATTTTTTGGTAGTCGATGTTGGCACGGGTAATGGCTCTTTACCTCTTTTATTGCGTGACGGATTATTAACCAGTGAGTTAACCGGTAAAGTGATTGGTGTAGATTTAGCTGAAGTCAGTTTAGTTAACTCGGAAAATCAAAACGGCCATAAAATCGACATAGCCTTAATGTCTAATACTCGCTGTGAACAACTCCCTCTTGAATCAAATTCTGTTGACCTTTATATATCTCAATTTGGTTTTGAGTATTCAAACGTTGAAAAGTCACTTGAAGAAGCGACTAGAGTGTTAAAAGATGGCGGTCAGTTTGGCATTGTTTTTCATCATAGCCGTTCAATGATCCTTAACCGAAATAGAAAGATTTTAACCTTAATAGAAAAAGAAGAAGTTAATTTACTGATTAATTGTTTAACTAAAATGGCCAATGCCATGGGCAATATCACTAGTCAAAAAGATGTTGAGCGAATTAAGAAAGACCCTAAATGTGAAGATATTAGAGCAGAAATTAATCATTTGATTAAATTGTTAGTCGTTTTCGATGAAGCCGCTGCCCAGGATTCTGATTTAATGCGTTTTGTGGCTGAATTTTTTAAGGCCGGCTTATTTTGGCCTGTTACAAAAAAATTGCAATTTATTGAATTTATTACAATACAAATGGAAACGTTAAGACTACGATTAACTGAATTGATCAATGCTTCTTTTGATGAATCTAAATTGGCAATCTTTGTCGATAAACTCTACCAAAACAATATGATGTTAAATGAACTTAAAGTACTTAAAAGTGAACAAAATGAAGTTTTAAGTTGGTATTTACATGCTACAAAATTTATTTATCAATTAGAAAGTAGATAAATAGAAGGTAAAGTTGTGTTGCCGTATTTTTGTAACTAACTGAATGAAAACAAATAATTTTTTTATATTAGCATTAAATTATCACGCATTTATGTTAAAGACGTTTGATTATTAACCTTTCGTCAACATTGACCGCTTTAACTGTTCTTTCCAGTAGTTTTTAAACTTTGTAAATGTTGACATAGGTCGACATTTTGTGAAATGATGCCAGCGGGTCTACACTTTAACCGGTGTAGAAAAGGGAAGAAAAACTAACAATCACAAGAAAAAGACGTACTTAGTTGAAGTAACATTGATTAACAATTTTAGATCAAGGTTATTTTGCAGAGTTGAACTTTTTAATTCACTTCAAATTGGTTGGGAACTATGTCCAAGGTAAGCAATAGAACAAAAATCGCTACTGCACTTGTTGGCGCTCTGGCTTTAGCTGGTAGCAACTTCGTTGTTGCAGGCCCTCTCGCTGAGGTTCAAAAAGCCGATAGCAGTCTTAATGCTGCATCAGCTGCGTCACAAAAGAAAGTCGACAAATATTTCGACCAAGCACAAGACATGCTTTTTGAGTATAGCAACGTTGCTGATGAGCGTGAATCACTGACATCATACAATGATTACGTTGCGGGCTTAGTAGCTGATCAACAAAATTCACTAGATTTAATTCAGACTGATATCAACGGCGTAGATAAACTTCGCCAGGGTGTTGTGCCATTAATGTTTAAAATGGTCGATGCTTTAGAGCAGTTTGTTAATTTAGATTTACCTTTTAATTCGGAAGTTCGTCATAACCGAGTTGAAAATCTAAAAGATATCCTTAATACCGCAGAAGTTACATTGGCAGAGAAATATCGTCTAATACTTGATGCTTATAGCATTGAGCGTGAGTATGGTAATTTTGTTGCAGTTCATACAGGTAAGCTAGACCTAGACGGCAAAGAAGTCTTAGTTGATTTCTTTAATTTAGGCCGTGTTGCTCTCTATGCCCAGAGTTTAGATCAGAAAATAGCATGGATGTATGATGCTGATGCGAAAACCTGGAATAAGTTAGAAGACAGCTATCTACGCGACATCACGAAAGGTATTCGTATTGCTCGTAAGCAAGGCGCATTAGACCTATTCGCATTACCAATTCCTGCTGCGGAGACTGCACAATAATGAAGAAGTTAATTACATCAGTGCTACTGGCTGCAACTTTCTCTTTAACAGCTGGTATGGTTTATGCTGCAGATGCACCAAAAACTATCGACCAATTGTTACAACAAGTTAAAGCAGACCGAGCTAGCGAAGGTAAGTCAAACGTTAAGCGTGAAAAAGAGTTTCAGGCTGAGCGTGGTGATAAAGCCGCATTGCTTAAACGTGAAAAAGATGCTTTATCTGCTGAAAAGCAACGCGGTAAAGATTTAAACCAAGCCTTCTTAGATAACGAGCGTAAAATTGCTCAGTTAGAAGAAGACTTAAAAACTGCTCAAGGTGACTTGGGTGAGATGTTTGGTGTTGTTAAAGGCGAAGCCGGTGATTTTTCTGGTAAGCTAGCCGCGTCTAACATCAGTGCTCAGTACCCTGGTCGCGATACTTTTATTGCTGAACTAGGTGCACGTAAATCACTGCCTAAAATTGAAGAGTTAGAGCAATTTTGGGAAGCACAATTATTTGAAATGGTTGAGTCAGGTAAAGTTGTTAAATTCGATGGTGATGTTACGGCCATTGACGGTAGCGTAGTGAATACTGCTATTCACCGCGTCGGTCCTTTTAACTTAACGGCCGAAGGTAAATATGTTGTTTACAAACCTGATCTTGGTTTAATTCAGCAATTATCACAGCAGCCTGAAGGCTACCAAGTGAGCGCTGTTGATTCGTGGGAGAACACCACTTCAGGTGTCGCTCCTTTTTATATCGATCCGGCCCGCGGCGTGTTATTAAACATCTTTACTAATAAAGCTAGTATAGAAGATCGTTTAGAAGCCGGTGGTACTATTGGTTATATCATTCTTACCTTGTTAGCAATCGGTGCGTTAATTGCTGTTGAGCGTTTAGTGACTCTGACTCTTGTTGGCGGTAAAGTTAATCGTCAGCGTAAGAGCATCGAAAACCCTGGCAACAATCCTCTAGGCCGTATCTTAAAAGTATATCAATCGAATAAAGACGTTGATGTTGAAACGCTTGAACTCAAACTTGATGAAGCTATCTTAAAAGAAACACCCGCTTTAGAAGCGCGTATTTCAATTATCAAAGTGATTGCGGCTATTGCTCCTATGATGGGTCTATTGGGTACGGTTACCGGTATGATCGCAACCTTCCAATCTATTCAATTATTCGGTACTGGTGACCCTAAATTGATGGCTGGTGGTATTTCTATGGCGCTTATTACTACTGTTCAAGGTCTTATTGCTGCATTGCCTCTAATGCTGTTACACGCAATCGTAGTTGCTCGTAGTAAGTCTATCGTTCAAATTCTTGAAGAGCAAAGTGCTGGTATTATTGCAGAACATGCTGAGAAGAGGGCTGACTAATGATGCTAATCCTGATGGACGTATGGGATTCCGTCAGGGGCTTCATGGCCTCGGGAGGCGATGTCCTCTGGTTGGTTGCAGCAGTGCTATTCCTGATGTGGGTGTTAATGCTTGAGCGTTATTGGTATCTAAATTGGATATCACCAAAACAACATCAAGCCGTGATAGCCTCTTGGGAAGCAAGAGAAGAGACAACTTCTTGGCATGCTCACCGTATCCGTGAAGCTTGGATATCCCAAGCGAGACAAGATTTGAATGCACGTATGCTGTTAATCAAAACCTTAGTAGCCATTTGTCCAATGATTGGTTTATTAGGTACTGTAACCGGTATGATTTCAGTATTCGATGTGATGGCAATTCAGGGGACGAGTAATGCTCGTTTAATGGCTGCTGGTATCTCTATGGCTACAATGCCGACAATGGCAGGAATGGTTGCGGCGCTATCGGGTGTGTTCTTTAGCACGCGTTTAGACTCAAAAATGAGAATCAGTTTAGAAAAGCTAAAAGACAGCATGCCTCACCATTAGAGAGAGATTGAACATGGCACGTAAGAAGCATTCCACTATGGAAGAGGAAGCGCAAATTGATATGACTCCGATGCTAGACATCGTGTTTATCATGCTGATTTTCTTCATTGTAACAACATCGTTTGTTAAGCCATCAGGCTTAGACTACAACAAGCCGAAAGCGTCACAGGCTACGTCTAAACCATCGGCAAACATCTTTATTGGCATCAGCAAAAATGGTGTCATTATGATGGAAAACCGTCAGGTTGATATCGAACGTGTAACGGCTAACGTAGAGCGTATGTTAGCTGAAGCACCTGAAGCAGCTGTATTGATTCAAGCAGACAAAGACTCTTTACATGGTTTAGTCGTTAAAGTACTTGATAACGTTAAAGCGGCCGGTATTGACAAAATTTCAGTATCAGCGGGGAATGACTAATATGCTAAGAGCACTCGTATCAATAATCATTGGTGCTGCAGTGACTTTTGGGCTGTTTGCTTTCATGGCTTTTCTGGTCGGTGGTGGTGCACAACGCAACGCTGACTCAGAGGAAACCCCTGTTATTGAAATTACGATGGATAAACAGGATTCGAAGGCACAGAAAAAACCAAGGGTTACACCTAAGCCACCTCCACCACCGGAGCAGCCGCCTAAGCCGGATACTACTCCGCCTGATACATCATCTAATATTGATACCAATATGGCGTTCAATATGGGTGGTATAGAATCTGGTGGGCCCAGTACTGGTTTTAAACTCGGTAACATGATGACCCGCGATGGTGATGCTACCCCTATTGTTCGTATTGAGCCTCAGTATCCGATTGCTGCTGCTCGTGATGGTAAAGAGGGTTGGGTTCAACTTAGCTTTACAATCAACGAACTCGGTGGTGTCGATGATGTTTCTATTATCAAGGCTGAACCTAGACGTTTATTCGATCGTGAAGCAATTCGTGCATTGAAAAAATGGAAATACAAGCCAAAGATTGTTGATGGTAAGCCATTAAAACAAACAGGTATGAAAGTACAGCTTGACTTCACACTAGAGAAAGGGAGGTAGATAATGCGTAAAGTTACTAGTATCGCTACAGTGTTATTACTTTCAGTCTGTGGAAGTGCATTGCTGTCTAACTCTGTAGTTGCTGCTGAAAAGTGTGAAATTGACACCCGTCAATCTCGTGCTGTGGGCGATAGCGCTGCAAAAAAAGTTCAAAAATCTTTTAAAGCGTATACAGAAGGTAATTTAGACGAAGCAATTGCAATTTTGCTTGAAGCTAATGCTAGAAACGATTTCGACAAAGCGTATGTCGATCGTATGTTAGGTAACTTCTATGCTGAAAAAGGTCAGATGAAAACAGCTATCAAGTTTTTAAAGACTGCTGTAGATGCTGACATTCTTGGTGGTACCGATCATGCTGCAACAATGCGTTTGTATGCTGATTTGTTACTACAAGAAAAAAAGTTTAAAGAAGCAATTCCATATTATTATAAGTGGATGGACTTTACCTGTAACTCTGATGCGCAAATGTATCGCAGAATTGGTATTGCCCACACTGAGTTAAAAGAATGGAATAAAGTGCTTCAAGTTGCTGATAAGGGATTATCTTTATCTGAAACACCTGATAAAGGTCTGTATCAGATGAAGTTAACTGCTTACTTTAACCAGAAAAAGTACAATGAAGCCGTAAAAGTATTAGAAACTATGGTGCCGTTGTTCCAAGACGATAAACGTCTCTGGGTTCAGTTGGCTCAATTTTACTTGATGACTGAAAACTATGATAAATCACTCGCAACATACGATTTGGCATACAAGAATGGCTTTTTAGAGACAGACAGTAACATTACTCGTTTGACTCAATTGTTAGCTCAAAAAGGCGCGCCTTATAAAGCTGCTACGATTTTTGAAAAGCACATGAAGTCAGGCCTTATTGCTGAAAACGAGAAGAGTTTTTCAACACTTGCTGGTTTTTATCATAATGCTAAAGAGTTAAAAGAAGCCGCTTACTATTATGGTAAAGCAGCTGCTGTTAACAACGAGGGTGATTTGTTTTTAAAACAAGGTCGCATCCTTTCTTTAGACCAAAAGTATCTAGATGCCATTCCTGTGCTTAAAAAAGCACTTGATGCAGGCATTGATAATCCTGGCGAAGCTCAATTTGAGTTAGCTTTATCATACTTAAGCCTTAAAAAGTACAAGTCTGCTTATCAGCGTGCACTACTTGCCGCAAAAGATGAAAAGACTGAACGTAGTGCTAAGAGCTATATTTCTTACATCAAAGAAAAAGCCCGTATTCACAACGTAACACTTTAATCTAAGCTTGATTTAAAAAGCCCCTTTTAGGGGCTTTTTTATTAGCTAGTAAAAATAATAGAGTCATTTTTTTGGCCCGCTTATTTTATTGTGTGAATAGGTTGAATATTACAGCGTGAAATCTACCGAGCGACGTTAGGGTACTATTAATTGTTAGTTTGTGTGTTTTTTGTTGAAGTTTTGTTTCTTGTAAAGCTAGCCAAAGATACAATGGTTGTAACTTGTCGATTTTAAGACTTTTTCATTTAGATTGAATCGCTGCAATGGGATAAATCAGACCACTAATATTAAGCCTTTGACTCTATTAGGGTAACAAGGCGTGAGTTAATTTGTGTTAAGGAATAATAATAATGAATAAAACATTGTTGGCGTTAACGGTGTCCTTACTATTGGCCACTCAAGGTTGTTCAGAAGGCTCGACGGTTTCTTCTACGTCTGAAAAGACCTCAAAGTCTAGCGCCGCCGTTATGCCTCAATCTGCTTCAGAGCAGTATTTAGCGATGGTTGATGATTTTTTTAATGCTCAGTTAAAGCTTGAACCCATTTATGCCACCTTTGTTGGGGTTAACGATTATAATGACCAATTTGGTGGTGCATTAACTGAAGAGTACTTAGCGGCCCGTCATGACTTGAATAGTCATTACTTTAGCCAAGCTAAAACCATTGATGTTGAGAAGCTTCCTGCTTCACTTAAATTGAGTTACGACATGTTCATTTATGATCGTAACATGGCGCTTATAGGCGAAACCTATCCAGAGTATTTCTTACCTATTAATCAGTTTTCTAGCACAGTATTTACCATGGTGCAGCTGGGAAGCGGTGAGAGTGCTCAACCATTTAAGACTGTTAAAGATTACCAGAATTGGTTATTACGATTACGGGGTTTTATTAACTGGACTAAGCTTGCACAGCAGCGGATGGATGAAGGTATTGCCAGTAAAGTGGTATTACCTCGAGTGCTTGTCGAACGCATTATTCCTCAGTTAGATGCCCAACTTGTTGCAGATGCAGAAAGTAGCTTTTTTTATTCGCCAATAACCTTGCTACCTGACGATTTTACAAACGCACAAAAATCAGCATTAACTATCGAATATACACAACTTATCAATACTGAGTTATTACCTGCATTGACTCAGTTACGTGACTATGTGAAGAATGTCTATTTGCCGAACTCTCGTGCTTCAGATGGTTGGTGGGGATTGCCAAATGGTAAAGACTGGTATCAACATTTAGCCAATAGCCACACCACAACAACCCTATCCGTGGATGAGATCCACCAAATTGGTTTGTCTGAAGTGGCTCGTATTTTAACTGAAATGGACACGGTAAGAGAGCAAGTTGGTTTTAAAGGCGATTTAAGCGCTTTTTTTGCTTCTTTATCGTCAGAATCAAAGTATTTTTTTAGTGACAAACAAGATCTTATTGATGGTTATATGACGATTAAAGATCATATTAATCAGGTTTTACCAGAGTATTTCAATGTGATGCCCAAAGCGGATTATATTGTAAAACCTGTGGAAAGTTTCCGCGAAAAATCTGCCGCTGGTGCATCGTATGAATCACCTGCAGTGGATGGTTCTCGCCCGGGTACTTTTTATATCAATACCTACAACTTAAAAGCACAACCTAAATGGGGTATGACAACCCTTTCTTTGCATGAAGCAGCACCTGGTCATCATTTTCAGATTTCGATTAAGCAAGAGTTAACTGACGTTCCACAATTTCAACGTTTCCAGGGTTATACCGCATTTGAAGAAGGCTGGGCACTGTATGCAGAATACTTAGGTGTTGAGATGGGCGTATTTAGCGATCCATATCAGTACTTTGGTAAGTTATCAGATGAAATGTTGCGGGCAATGCGATTAGTGGTTGATACGGGGCTTCATGCAAAAGGTTGGAGTCGTGAGCAAGCAATTCAATATATGAAGGACAATTCGCCTATGGCGGAGTCGGATATCATTGCTGAAGTGGAGCGTTACATGGCTATTCCTGGTCAAGCTTTGTCATATAAAGTGGGCCAACTGACTATTTTAAGATTACGTGCCGATGCAGAAAAAGCCCTTGGTGACAAATTTGATCTTAAAGGTTTTCATGACCAATTGTTAACATCAGGATCATTACCGATGGCCGTGATGGAAAACAAAATTGCCGATTGGATTAAAGCTGAATCAGCAAAATAAATGACGAACAGGTGTGGTGACTTAATTATGTCATCACCTTGTCGTTATGTTAGTGTTATTTTTATTTAATATTACATTTTTAGGAGCGATATTATGGTACAAGCAACGGCTAGACACCTACTCGTAAGCACCCAAGATCAATGCGAATCACTCAAGCAACAGATCGAAGCTGGTGCAGACTTTGCCGAGATTGCTAAGGCAAACTCTTCTTGTCCATCTGGGGCGCAAGGTGGTGATTTAGGTTCTTTTGGTCCTGGAATGATGGTTAAAGAATTTGATGAAGTGGTGTTTAGCGCGCCATTAAATACGGTTCAAGGTCCGGTAAAAACTCAATTTGGTTTTCATTTACTTGAAGTCACTAGCCGCAGCTAGCGCGTAGTGATTATGTGATATCGAATGGCAGCCTAGGCTGCCATTTTTATTAATGAACTAAGAGAGGATGTATGCAAATAAATCTTTATAGTGAGCGCTTGAAATTACGACATTTACAAAGTAAAGATTGGGAGCATTTTCTACGCTTACATCGTGATAAGGGTATCAATCAACATATCCGAAGTATTGAATCTGAATCGGAAATTGTTGCTAAATTTGAGCAGCGCAAAGCGATATGGCAATTTGGATCTGGAGACTGGTTATCTCTCGTTATTGAACGGATCGACACCAATGAATTTGTGGGGCTTATTGGTTTTAGATGCGACGATGCAGAATTAAGACGCGCCGAAGTAGGCTACCTTGTAGCACCAGAACAGCAAGGTTTAGGGTTTGCAAGTGAAAGCCTGCAAGCCTTAACGGATTGGGGGGCGTTACAATTTAGTATGCATAAATACATTGGTATTTGTGCTCAAGAAAATACCGCATCACGTAAGGTACTAGAGAAGGTTGGTTTTATTCTTGAGGGAACATTAAGACAGAATAGCTGCATTGATGGAATATGGTCAGATGACTGCTGCATGGGATTACTAACAGCACAAAGAGAGTAGCCCTTTTTTCTCATTCTGGCTTGCAAGTTAAAATAAAATCTTCGTTGTACTATATTCTAACGGGCATTTGTCACATAATGCGTAATACAACTGAAAACAATTCTCGTTAACAAGTGAAACTTTGATCTAGATTTGAGTTTAACTGTTTCAGTTCATATAAAATTTTAACGTTATTAATGTAGTTGAAGGTAGTGTTACATGAAGCTGAGTGAACTTAAGCCTGGTGATCAGGCGATTATCTCTGAAATCGGTCAATTAACGTTACCGCAAACTGTCAAACGTAAATTGTTATCTATGGGCATTACACCCAACACTCGTTTTCATTTTATACGTCGAGCCCCTATGGGCTCGGGTGTTGAGTTAGATTTACGTGGCAGTAAATTATGTATGCGTTGTGATTTAGCCGATATTATCGAGGTAGTTCTAAAAAATGACTAAACAATTTCACTGTGTCACCGTGGGTAACCCCAATGCAGGTAAATCGACTCTTTTTAATGCACTTACAGGTGCAAGCCAGCAGGTTGGCAATTGGTCGGGTGTAACCGTAGAAAAGAAAACCGGTAAGCTTAGTTACTCTGGTACTGATGTTTTTCTTACCGATTTACCGGGCATATATGATTTATTACCCGCAGGTAATAGCTGCGATTGTTCATTAGATGAACAAATCGCCCAGGCCTATCTTTCAAATCAACAAGTGGACGCCATTATCAACTTAGTTGATGCCACAAACGTTGAGCGTCATCTGTATTTAACCACCCAATTACGTGAGTTAGGTATTCCGGTTATTGTTGTCATTAACAAAATTGACGCAGCTAAAAAGCTGGGGATCAATATTAATGCAGATGACATGTCGGCACGACTTGGTTGTCCAGTCGTCGCAATTTGCTCACGTAAGCAAGCCGATGTTGAACATCTACAGACTGAATTATTGGCATTATTGAAAAAAGGCGACACAACATCATCGTTATTACTGCAGTATCATGCTGATATCGAGGCAAGTGTCACAGCTTTACAGAAGCAAAATGACAGCCAAGGTCTTGTTGAGTTAAGCCGCGGACAAGCCCTTGCTATTTTAGCCAACAGTCATGGAAATGGCTGTGGTACCAGTGAAACGCAATTACACGACACGGTACAACAATGTACCCAGCGGGTAGAGCAAGCTGGTGAAGATATTGATATTATGATCGCGACGACACGTTACGATTTTGTGCAACAGGTGTTTGAAGCTTCAGTCAGTCAAGGTACACATGTTAGTGCCACTGATAGACTCGACAAGGTGGTGTTGCACCCCGTTTTGGGCATCCCAATCTTCTTGTTTGTTATGTATCTGATGTTTTTATTCAGTATTAACGTGGGTAATGCATTTATTGACTTGTTTGATATTACCGCGGGTGCCATTTTTGTTGATCATTTTGGGGCTTTGCTGTCGTCAATGGGCTCACCTGATTGGCTAGTGACGATTTTAGCTGGCGGTGTTGGCCAAGGTATTCAAACGGTCGCGACGTTTATACCGGTTATTGCAGCGTTATTTTTAGCCCTCTCGGTACTTGAAGGGTCTGGTTACATGGCTCGTGCAGCCTTTGTCGTTGATGGTTTAATGCGCCGTATTGGTTTGCCGGGCAAAGCCTTTGTGCCGATGATTGTTGGTTTTGGCTGTTCCGTTCCTGCCATTATGGCAACGAGAACCTTAGGCAGTGAGCGTGAGCGGATCGTGACAGGTATGATGGCACCGTTTATGTCTTGTAGTGCTCGCTTGCCTGTTTATGCGTTATTCGCAGCCGCATTCTTTCCACAGTCGGGTCAAAACTTGGTGTTTTTACTTTACATCATTGGTATTTTTGCTGCGATTGGTACTGGTTTATTACTGCGTAAAACGGTATTGCCAGGTACAAGCAGTGCCGTTGTTATGGAGCTACCAAGTTACGAAATGCCTAAATCTAAAGCGGTGTTCTCTCGCACAACTAAGCGAACTAAAAGCTTTATTATGGGCGCGGGTAAAACCATCATTATTGTGGTGACGCTGCTTAACTTTGTTAATGCTATTGGTACTGATGGCTCTTTTGGGCATGAAGATAGTAAAGAATCATTACTCAGCGCTGCGAGTCAACAAATCACACCCTTTTTTAGTCCAATGGGGATTGAGCAAGATAACTGGGCGGCAACAGTGGGTATTATTACCGGCATTTTTGCTAAAGAAGCTGTCGTTGGGACGTTAAATAGTTTATACAGCACCGTCGATGGTGATGACGTAGAACTTGTGTCTATTTGGGATAGCGTCAAAATAGGCTTAGCCACAGTTCCGGCAAATTTATTAGGCATAGAGCCAGGTGACCCATTATCAATTGCAATAGCGGGTATTACTGATTTAGATGAAGCTGCGATGGCATTGTCTGTTGATTCCTCCACATTCAGTGCGCTTCAAACAGGCTTTAAAAGTCAGATAGCGGCATTTTCATACTTGTTATTCATCTTGCTTTATACGCCTTGTGTGGCCGCTATGGGGGCCTTGGTTCATGAGTTTGGTGCTAAATGGGCTCGTTTTGCTGCAATTTGGACGTTTTCACTCGCCTATGGTTCGGCGACCGTGGTTTACCAAGGCGCGACCTTTACTCAACATCCGTTGCAGTCTGCCAGTTGGATCGGTTTCTTTGTTGTGGCATTGATTGGGTTTTATCTCTGGTTAAATAAAAAAGGCAGAAAAGCCCAACAAATTATTCCTGGAATACGCATTATCACGGAATAGTTAACCTTAATCCTGTTTGATTTAAACCATAAACCCAGCTTTGCTGGGTTTATTTGCTTTATAAGGTTAACTTTTTCGATCCTAGTAGTTGTAACTACTTAAGTTCTGTAGGATCATCTATTTTTATTCATATTGCCATTGTGCGCCAAGAGGAATTCCATGAGTCATGTGGACACCGAAGTACGTCCAAGTAACTTCATTCGTAATATCATAGACGAAGACCTAAAAAGCGGTAAGCATAGCCAAGTACATACTCGTTTCCCACCAGAGCCTAACGGGTATTTACATATTGGCCATGCTAAATCTATTTGCTTAAATTTTGGTATTGCCAAAGATTATCAAGGTCAGTGTAACTTACGTTTTGATGATACAAATCCTGAAAAAGAAGACATCAATTATGTTAATTCTATTCAGGAAGACGTGCGCTGGTTGGGCTTTGAATGGTCTGGCGATATCCGTTATTCATCGAATTATTTTGAGCAGTTACACCAGTATGCTGTTGAGTTAATTACTAAAGGGCTTGCTTACGTTTGTTTTTTAAATGGTGAGCAAACAAGAGAATACCGGGGTTCATTAAAAGAACCGGGTAAAAACAGTCCTTATCGTGATACCAGTATTGAAGAAAACCTCACGCTGTTTGAAAAAATGCGTAAAGGTGAATTCAAAGAAGGCGAATGTGCACTGCGCGCCAAAATCGATATGGCATCGCCTTTTATGTGTATGCGTGATCCTATTATTTACCGTATACGTTTTGCCCATCATCATCAAACGGGGGATAAATGGTGCATTTATCCTATGTACGATTTTACCCATTGTGTTTCAGATGCGATTGAAAATATTACTCATTCAATTTGTACGTTAGAGTTTCAAGATAATCGTCGTTTATACGATTGGGTATTGGATCATTTAGACGATTTTAAAATCCCGGATCGTACGCGTCAGTATGAGTTTTCGCGTTTGAATCTTGAATATACTCTGATGTCTAAGCGTAAGTTGAATGATCTAGTCGTACGTAAACTCGTCACCGGTTGGGATGACCCAAGAATGCCAACGATTGCGGGCTTGCGTCGTCGTGGTTATACGGCTGCATCTATTCGTGAGTTTTGCTCACGTATTGGCGTCACCAAGCAAGATAATTTGGTTGAAGTAGGCATGTTAGATGCTTGTATCCGTGAAGAGCTTAATGAGCATGCTCCTCGAGCAATGGCAGTGTTAAGACCGATAAAAGTCGTCATTGAAAACTATTCGAATACTGAAACCGAAACCATTATTGCTGCTGCTCATCCAAACAATGAAACCATGGGAACTCGTGAGCTGACATTTGGGCGTGAGCTATTTATTGACGTCGCAGATTTTAAAGAAGAGGCAAATAAGCATTTTAAACGACTGGTTTTAGGTAAAGAAGTCCGTTTACGTAATGCTTATATTATCAAAGCAGATCGGTGTGATAAAGACGCTGATGGTAATATCACAACGGTTTATTGTACCTATGATGCAGATACTTTAGGCAAAAATCCTGCTGACGGTCGTAAAGTAAAAGGGGTTATTCATTGGGTTGAGGCATCAACAGCGAAACCTGCTGAGTTTCGTTTGTATGAACGTCTATTTACCAATGTAAATCCTGCGGCTTTTGAAACGGTCGATGAAGTCCTTAACCCCAATTCACTTACTGTGGTCAAGGGACTGGTTGAACCTAGTTTGGGCAATGCTTCGGCTGAAAAAACCTACCAGTTTGAGCGTGAAGGTTATTTCTGTGCTGACAGTAAAGATTCTAGCGCTGAACATTTAGTGTTTAACTTAACCGTACCGTTACGAGATACTTTCGCGTAATCAAGGTAATTAGTAAAAAAAGGCGCTGAATGCGCCTTTTTTATATCATTTTTTCAATAATCAATAATCAATAACTCATAATAAGTTACCAATAAATTATTGCATCATTGGGCCTAAGCCAATACTCCATAAAATCACACTACTTGCCATCAGTGCGACTAATAACACCAGACCAGCGGTCACTACTGAGCTTGCGTAAATAAAGCCTTTTTCTTCAGGGATATTCATAATAATAGGAACACCTGCATACAGAAGATAAACCGAATAGGATAAGCCAATTAGTCCGATCACCATAATGAACCATAGTACAGGGTAGAGTGCGGCTAGACCGACCATAAACAGGGGCGTCGCAGTATAGGATGCTAATTCAAGAGCTTGTGTATAGGTTGGATCTGCATCAAACGTCCTACCCATCCAAAAGGCTAAATAAGCAAGCGCCAAAACGCCAATAATTAAACCAAAATACATCGCAATTGACATCAGTAGTGCGCTTTGTGATGTAAGAAATAACGGTTCTCCAACGCCAGGATTCCAACCAATATGTGCCGTTGCAAAATAAGCACAAATTGCCGGGATAAGTGCGATAAGCAGTATATGGCTCAAACTGCTTTTTAGCGCTTCATGATTTTTTTCAATTTTTTGCCACTCTTGTTTCGGATGAGTGTACAGTCCCATTAAGTGATTCAATACCATTATAGTTATCCTTGTTTAGCATTTTCTGACCTAGTTCGCCAAACAACGACGAACTGACTACAGCTCTTTACCCACCGCCTTAATCAGTCCACATCTACTTATCAACAGGCGTTATTGTGTTGGCATCACACTGAGATGGTTTCATTGCCAACATCTATGTTGTTAAGTTATGACTCTATCCCAATGTAGAGTCATCATTTAAGGTGATCGATTGCATCTGTTACAAAATCGTTAAAATAAGATGCTTAGCTTATTTATTGAACATAAATAGACATTCGTCAAGTGGTATTACGTTTTTGACTTCAGAAAAGATCGTTATATAGGTAAAATAACCTTAGTTTTTTTGAAAGGATTATCCATCTTATGCAGCAATTACTGGTCCCTATTTATGACTTTCTAGGTTGTGAGACCCCAAACAGTTGGCTTGAACAAGCAAAACAACCTGAACAATTAACGCCACTGTTGATCGACCATTGCAACTGCGAGCTTAAGGCTGCTCAAACGGCTATTTTAATGATCCGCAAATATGCGATTGATAAAAGTAGTTCACATTTATTAAAGGCTTGGGCAAAACCCTATGAGGATTTTATCTATCAACCAGACCGTAATGTGCAAGCATTTCTGGCTCGTGATAGTAAAAAAAATGATATCACCAGTGAATTAGTCGCCAACAACGAATTAACCAATAGTGCTGACTTAATGAGTAAAATGGTGCGCCTTACCAAAGAAGAGTTTCATCATTTTGAACAAGTCCTGCAAATTATGTCTGCACGCGGTATTGACTACCGTAATATTCGCGCAGGCCGTTATGCCAAACAATTAATTTCTCATGTCCGAACTCATGAGCCTGAGACCATGATTGATAAGTTGATTATTGGTGCGTTTATTGAGGCGCGTTCGTGTGAGCGATTTGCCAAGCTTGCGCCGCACTTAGATGATGACCTAGCTAAGTTTTACACTTCATTACTTCGTTCAGAAGCTCGGCATTATCAGGATTATTTAGCTCTTGCTGAGGTTGTAGCAGGTAAAGATATTAGTGAACGAATTAATTATTTTCGAGAAAAAGAAATGCAGTTAATTTTGTCAGTAGATACAGAGTTTCGTTTTCACAGTGGAATACCGCCTCAATAATCAATAATGGCGCTATATAAACCAAGACTCACAGTTGATATCAATTCTGATACCTTCAAGTGAGCCTAGTTTGTTGCGGAAAAGGGTAATGTTACTAACTCACAACCTTTATCACTGACATTTAGCACGCTGCCTTGAGTATACCAATCACCGACCACCACACGTTGTTCTTGAGCTGTGAGCTGATGAATCGCGGGCCGATGTGTATGACCATGGATCATTCGTTGGCAGCCAGTACTTGCTAGTAGTGCTGTGACCGCGCTTGGCTCAACATCCATAATTTTGTGGTGTTTGTGCTGATTGTCTTGCACACTTGTTTGACGAATTTTAGCGGCAATGTTTAAGCGGGTCTTTTTAGGTAAGTGGGCGTAAACCCAGCGAACAAGTCCAAAACTTCGAAAGCGTCTGAATCGCTGATAAGCAATATCAAGTGTACAAAGGCTATCACCATGCAAAATCACGGTGTTAACACCGTACAAGTTGATACAATACACCTCAGGCAATATTTTCATACCTGCGCGTTGGCAAAATTGTTTGCCAACCATAAAATCACGGTTACCATGAATAAAGTACACTGGTAGGGTGTCTGATACCGTTTTGATTGCCTCCGCTATGGCAACACTAAAGGGTTCTGCAATATCATCACCCATCCACACTTCGAATAGATCGCCGATGATATAAAGCGCTTCGGTATTGTCTAAACCATGGTTTAGAAAATACACAAAGGCTTGAGTAATATCGGGGCGATCAACACTCAAGTGCAAATCGCCCACAAAGATTGTTTTTTTCACAATTACGCTTTAACGCTAACGCTTTTGATCACAATGGCTTCTAATGGCACATCTTGATGCATGCCATTGTTACCGGTTGCAACATTCTTGATTTTTTCAATAATATCTAAGCCTTCAACGACTTCACCAAAGACACAGTAACCCCAGCCTTGAGAGGTTTCTGATTTAAAATCAAGGAAGGTATTATCATTTACGTTAAAGAAAAATTGTGCCGTTGCTGAATGCGGATCAGACGTTCTCGCCATTGCAACTGTGCCTTTACGATTAGATAAGCCATTGTTAGCTTCGTTTTTGATTGATGCTTTAACACTTTTTTGGCTCATCTCTTCAGTGAAACCACCACCTTGGACCATAAAACCGTCAATAACACGGTGGAAAATCGTACCATCAAAAGAGCCATCTTCAACATACTGCATAAAGTTAGCGGCAGTGATAGGCGCTTTTTCTGCATTTAGTTGCAAAGTAATATCGCCGAAATTGGTATGTAAAGTAATCATGTTATCTCACTTGAAAAAATTGATTTGCGCGATTCTAACTTATCTTAAGTGCCGCTTAAAGTGCATTGTTCAAAACAGGTGACATCATGGTAGAATCTGAATTAATATTTCCCGTTATAAATTAGTGTAAAAGAGACCATTCGATGTTAAAGATTTACAATAGTATTAGCCGTGATAAACAAGAATTTATACCAATAAATCCAGGTAAAATCGGAATGTACGTCTGTGGCGTGACCATTTACGATTTATGTCATATTGGTCATGGGCGTACCTTTGTTTCGTTTGACATGATAGTACGTTATTTACGTTACCTAGGTTATGAGGTGAATTTTCAGCGTAATATTACCGATGTTGATGATAAAATCATCAAACGGGCAGCTGAAAACAATGAATCTTGTGAGTCACTTACTGAGCGCTTGATTGCCGAAATGCATAAAGATTTTGACGCATTAAATATGATGCGACCTGATTTTGAGCCTCGGGCAACGTTACATATTGAAGAAATTATCGATATGGTTGAGCGTTTACTGGACCGAAAACATGCCTATGTCGCCAGTAATGGCGATGTCTTATTTAGTGTTGCCTCGTTTCCTGAGTATGGCCAGTTGTCAGGTCAAAACCTTGATCAACTTCAAGCGGGTGCTCGAGTTGAAATTGATAATGCCAAACATAATCCGATGGATTTTGTGTTATGGAAAATGTCAAAACCCGGTGAGCCGACATGGGAATCACCTTGGGGACCTGGTCGTCCTGGTTGGCATATTGAATGTTCAGCCATGAACAGTAAACATTTGGGCTCACATTTTGATATTCATGGTGGCGGCTCTGATTTACAGTTTCCTCATCATGAAAATGAAATTGCTCAGTCTTGCTGTGCCCACGATACGCCTTATGTAAATTATTGGATCCACACCGGAATGGTGATGGTTGACCGTGAAAAAATGTCTAAATCATTAGACAACTTTTTT
Organism: Shewanella sp. T24-MNA-CIBAN-0130; assembly: GCF_040310185.1. NCBI lineage: Bacteria > Pseudomonadati > Pseudomonadota > Gammaproteobacteria > Alteromonadales > Shewanellaceae > Shewanella > Shewanella sp. T24-MNA-CIBAN-0130. The sequence continues at coordinate 45,038 of NZ_JBEOPP010000006.1, forward strand.
ACCATTCGTGATGTGCTTAAGCATTATGATCCTGAAACGGTACGTTACTTTTTATTATCCGGTCATTATCGCAGCCAGTTAAATTATTCTGAAGATAATTTAAAGCAAGCTCGTTCAGCATTAGAGCGTTTATACACGGCGATTAAAGACTTAGACTTAACCGTCGACGCAGCTCCTGCTGAAGCGTTTGTGGCCAAGTTCAAGTTGGCAATGGATGATGACTTTAATACGCCTGAAGCGTATTCGGTTTTATTTGAGATGGTACGTGAAATTAACCGTCTTAAAATAACCGATATGACTGCCGCCTCTGCATTAGGTGTGCGTTTGAAGCAATTAGCGGGTGTGCTGGGAATTATCAGCCAAACACCAGATGCTTTCTTTAAAGGTGAGGGCAGTGATGATGAAGTGGCAGAAATTGAAGCGCTTATTGTCGAGCGTAACCGCGCCCGCACCGAAAAAGATTGGCCCGCAGCTGATGTCGCCCGCGATCGCCTCAATCAACTAGGTGTGATCTTAGAAGACGGACCAAGCGGCACCACATGGCGTAAAAAGTAAGTCTGACATTGAAATGATCCTTTAGCCTGCATTTATGCGGGCTTTTTTATTGCTTCGTGTTGGCCTTGTTTTACCAGTTCATCTAAGCAATCTAATGCATTGGTTGAATGTTGCCAAAATGTATTAGTTAATACTTGTCTTGTTTGTGGACTACAAAACGCTTGTCTTGATGAGTCGGCTACATTTAATGAGGGTTCAGCATTGACGGCCATGTGTTTGAGCATATTTTGCAACTCGGCAAAGTTATAAACACTGGGCCCAGCAGCAGGAAGTTTCGCTACATAAGAATATTCACTTCTGCATTCGCTGTGATAGTGCGCCTTATCAAATGGAAAAAAAGCGATATCGCATTTGTATTGTAATGCATCAATGTAAATCGATGAGTAGTCAGTGATCAGTAAATCTATTTTGTTGATAATACCGTATATGTCGTCCCATTCGGTAATATTGATGATATTAGGGTATTGATCCAGTTCAGCCGCAAAATGCGCTTCATTTGGATGTAATCGCAGTAATAGTATTTGGTTTTGATCGATCAATTGTGTTGACAAGGCTTTAAAATTAATGGCCTCAGCATAAATGTTATTATTGTCATTGGTTAAGCTTGAATCACGCCATGACGGCGCGTAAAGAATAACGTTTTTAACCTCTTGATTAGTAAATGGTGTTTGATGATTATTGATTTGATAATAACGATGATAATCGGTACGAGGATTACCACAACAGAGAAACTGCTCGTCTGTCATTTTAAAGCCAGTGCGAAAAAGCCCTTTCACCGTATCACTGGCAGCAAGCATGAAATCGGGTTTGACGTACTGTTGATGATACAAGGCTTTAGCATTTAATTTTTGCGCCCATGTCGATGGATGATAAACCGAGTGTAACGGTCCATTACTGATATCAAATTCGATTTGTTTTAATGGTGAACCATGCCATAAATTAATTTTAATAGCACCCTTAGCAAAGTACTGATTAATATCACCAATATAACTATTATAAATATAGTATTTAGCCGTTAATGCATGAAAAACGCCCATTAAAGACCAACGATAATAAGCTAAATAGCCTTGTTGTGTTAACTGCTTAATGAGTGCTTTATCACCCGATATCCAAATCGCGGTAATGGTTTGTTGTCTTTGCCAATGGAGAAACAAGTATTTGCTATTATCTGCAAACTTGTTTTTATAGCAGCCCATGACCGCTTTATGTTGCTTCGGTATCAAACCTGACAAACAATAAAGCGTTTGAGTGATGAGTAATCTAATACATTGATCAACATAGCTAAATAACATGTTAATTCCTTATGCAATATTAGCGCTAACGGGATGACTTATTGGATCTGGAATCACTCTGTTGGCAAGATTATTCTTAATTTCTGTCGTTGAAATTTGTTGCGTGCGTTCAAGATAAAATACGTTACAGATATCAGATAAATCATCAAATTTACCTTTCCAGTCATCACCAATAGCAAAGATGTCAGCATTTAGCCGAATAATATCATTCCTTTTCTGGCGCCAATCGTTTTCAGCTATCACCTCATCAACATATTTACAGGCTGCGACAATTTCTTGTCGTTGTTGAAAATTGAAAAACGCGGCCTTACCTTTAAGCGCATTAAATTCGTCGGTGGATACACCCACAATTAGCTTATCACCAAGCTTTTTTAAGCGTTTAAACAACCTCACGTGTCCAAAATGAAATAAATCAAACGTGCCGTAAGTAATGATAGTTTTCATGGAATACCTCAAGTCTTGATATATGAATTAACGAGCATTGATTGAGTGGGTTATTTGCCATAATCGACGCAGGTAACCTAGTTGACTTAATGGTTGAAACTCCATTTCAACCAATTCTATTTCTTCCTGTGGGGTCGTATCATTCAGTAGGATTTGTACCGGACCAAATACACCATAACGTGCATGTTGGTGACCCAGAGAACTTGCGCCAAAGAGCAATAGCTCACCTTTAACGACGAGCCACAATTGTGGCAACTTTGCCAGCACCGGAGCGTTGATGGCGATTTCAATCAAAGAGATAAGCTGTTGCTGATTATTACTGACGCAAATCCGTTTAATGGGATGTTTAGGCCGTTGAATACAAGCTACCAGTAAACTGATTAACATAATCGGTAGGGTTAATAGAATTAACAATGCCGCCACTAATCGGGTGATAAATGACACCTTGGTTAATTTCTTTACCTTGAGATGACATGTAGAAACAAGACTAGGATCGTTGACTTTAACCCAAGTGTTTTTGGCAATATCGATAATGTAATCTTGAGATACAATTTGATTGCTAACATTAAGGTTATTACCAATGTATGTATTGGGTAATACGATACTATTGCTTAATTCGCTATTATCGATATAACAATGCTGGCCGATCACGATCGCACCGTGACATTTTACCTGATTATTTAAATAGGTATTGGCTCCAATGTTGCCGTAAGTTTTTTGGTTTGCAAAACTAGGGTGCTGTGTTTGATGTTCAATTCTAAGTTGGTTATTTTTTTGCGCGGAATCAACTCTACGGCCTTTTAAGCCAAAGGTGTCGACATGTTTAATAATATAATGGTTTGCGGCAACAAAATTGTCGATGCTGTCTAGATGGAAAGCCATACCGTGTAAGACTTGATTAATGGTTTTATCGTTATCTTTTTGGGGAGCGGCTAATGGCCAATTTAAATTGTGCCCATGTAAGCGGCCCTCGGGTAGCATTAATAGTCCAGGGTTTAGATCGCTCATTGAGGCTAGCACAAATGCTTGTTTAACCTGCTTGGCAAATTCAACAAAACGTCTAATACAAGGTGTGCGAACAATATCACCCCTCACGACTAATAGAGACTGATTAGGGTCTAATTTCATCCGTTTTAATACTGATTCAATATCTTCTTCTGGTTTGCTTAAAAAATATTCGATAGTTAAATTCCATCTAGCACCGTTAGCAACATGGGATTCAATTTCTGCAGCATTATTGGCGATGACTAATTTTGCACGGGTAATACCCGCTTGAGCAAGATCTTCAAGGGTATAGTCAATTATTGCTTTGTTGGCCACGGGTAATAACGCAGCACAGTATTGACGATTCAATGGTGCCAGTTCGGTCGCTGAACGGTTGGCAAAAATAATGGCTTGCATATCCTTACTCCTAGTATGCACCCCGGGCGAAAATAACTGCCGGAATGGTCTTAAATAATAACTTAATGTCTTTTATCAGTGATTGTTGGTAGATATAATCAACATCAAGTTCAACCTGTTTGTCGAATGGAATGTGAGATCGGCCAGATACTTGCCAAATACAGGTAATACCGGGTTTAACCATTAATCTTCGTCTATCTGATAACTGATATTGGTTCACTTCACTGGGTAATGCAGGACGCGGGCCAACTAATGACATATCGCCTTTAAAGACGTTCCAAAGTTGTGGTAATTCGTCAATTGATAGCTTACGGATCCAAGCGCCGATGTGAGTGATCCTAGGATCAGATTTCATCTTAAACAGCACCCCACCTTGCATATCATTCTGTGCAGTTAATTTACCCAATCTAGCTTCTGCATCGGTAAACATTGAACGAAACTTAAACATGGTAAACGGTTGATTGTCTTGTCCTGCACGGGTTTGGCTAAAAAATACATTGCCTTTTGATTCAAGTCGTATCGCACAAGCCGTGAGTAATAAAAGCGGAGACAGCATCAGCAATAAGCTAGCCGACGCACTAATATCCAATAGCCTTTTGCTGATTTGGTTTAACTTTATTTTGCTGAAAAACCATCGTTGTTTACCCCATGATTTTCGCTGTGTGGTAGCGTCTAAAAGGTTGACGTTTATCGATGTCGCAACCAACGGATTTGCATTTTGAGACGGCGTTGATGCAAATTGCAATGTGGCTTTGTTTGCACTCTTATGCGCTAGTAATCGCTGCGCGATCAAATCAATTAATACCCGCAGAACAAACAATGGGTTGCCAATAATATATCGACGCCACATTCTCTTAGGCTCTTGCATTAACCGCCAAGTCCATTCCATTCCCATTTGACGAAGTGCCAAAGGTGCACGAGTGACCGCATCAGCATAAAAGTCGAATAATCCTCCGACACCAACGGCTGCTCCCACATTCAACTGATGCTGATGATTAGCTATCCACATCTCTTGAGTAGGAGCCCCCATAGCGACCAATAAAATTCCGCTATCAGACTGATTAATATGCTTAATGATGTCCTCAGTTTGATGAGCTTTAAAATAGCCATCTTGTATGCCAGCAATGCGTAATTGGGGATAACGTTTTGTCATGTTCGCTGCGGCTTTTTCTGCTACGCCAGGTTTAGCACCTAAAAAATAAATAGATGTGCCATTTTTGGCTGCTTGTTCACATAAGCGTGGAAACATATCGGTGCCATTAACATTATCTTTAAGCACAATGTGGTTGTATTTACAGGCTAAGCGCAAACCACTGCCGTCAGCAAAAACCTGCTTGGTTTGATTTAATACTTGGCGATACTCAATATTGGTATGGGCAATATTCATGCAGTCTGTATTGACGAATGCGAAAGCGTCACAGTTACGGCTTCGGCCACTGGTTAATAAGCTATCAATGGCTTGTTTCATGGTGACGTTACTAATCGCCACTTTGAGTAAGGTAAAATGGGTCTGGCTAGTGCAAACCATCTTTGATGACAAGGTATAACCTATTAAGCAACGAAGGGTTGTTAATATATAGCGGCTCACTGAGGCATTTAATTTCGGGTCAATGGTAAACTTGTCATAGGCAATACCCATTCTTGAGTGCATTTGGCTAAAGGACATTAAACCTGGACGGACTATATAGTCTTGATATTCCAATACCTCATATTGATATTGACAACCCACAAAGCCAAGCTCACCTTTAATCACATTAATGAGGCCTAACCAATAGGACCATTGCGGCTGAATAAATTGTAATAACGCGATAGGTTTTTCATTGCCGCTGTGTAAATAGACCACTTCAATCGCTTGAGCGTGCTGATATTTCAAGTAACAAGCTTTTAATAATAACAACGGACTGACCAAGAGTAGTAATATCAAGCTGATAATTGATTCAACTATTCTGACTGACCATGAAATGTTTTTGATGTGAGTGCGCATAAGCCACCTCGATAACCATTGTGGTACGGATAGGAAACTCGGTGAGATTCCTAATGAGTTATCTAGATAATGCTTAAATCGTGCCACTATTTATAATGTTGATTTGTATGGGTTTATTTTGATTTGTTTGGGTTTGTTTCACCTGATTGCAGTTTGCAAAGCAGCTTGCAATCAGATGATATTGCTTGAATGAACCTTGTTATAAGAACGCGGATGACACGCCGTCACGGATAATCTTGTATTTTTGGATTAAACCAATGATTTTATGTCCTACACTTTCACACCAATGGTAGCAAATTGCCGGCAGTATCCATTGTAAATAAGCGGCACTCACAGTGCTAATTGTCCTGCCCATTTCATCGATTAGAATTTTAGGTGACGTTTGCAATGCTTGGGTGGCTAATTTGGCTGCCATTTTGCCATCTTTCATTCTTATTGCTTGACGAGCTAAATAACGTAACTGATAAGCTCGTGCAACATTTTCATGACGTTTTAATAGTTTAGGAGCAAAATATCTTGCCTTGTTGATCATTTGCTCCCAAGAGGCAAGCTGCTTTAGTAAGTTAGCGGATAATCCGCCATGGTTAAGTCGATAATAAGTTAACGGTTGCGGCAATCCTTCCATTTTCCACTTAGTGGTTGCCACAATACGCAGCCAACATTCGATATCTTCAGATTGACGAAATTTTTCATCAAAATAACATGAGTACAACTCATATTTGTATACCGCTTGAAAACGAATATCATCCAACGTTTCGCGACGGATAACGGGTGCTGAGCCATTACCAACCGGATTACGGCAAAGTAAATGTGCAGCATCAATATTAGTTAACTGTGGCATTTGGTAAAAATTAATCGTTTTGCCCTCATAGTTCATAAAGCTTGAACGTGAAAAGCTGATCCCCACCTTAGGGTTTTCGTCTAAATGGGTGCAGTGACGCTGCAGTTTTTCTGTATGCCACATGTCATCGGAGTCAATAAAGGCGACGTATTTACCTAAAGCATGACGAATTCCGGTATTACGAGCAGCTGCCAGTCCTTTGTTTTCAATATGATTAATGATACGGATACGAGGATCGATTATTTTCTGACAAATTCTCAGACTATTGTCCGTCGCACAGTCATTAATTATGATAAGTTCAAAATCAGTAAACGTTTGACTTAAAACAGATTCAATGGCTTGTTTTACAAATTTCTGCACATTATAAACGGGCATGATTACAGAGATTTTAGGGCTCATGATGATTCTCCTACAGGGCTTAATTGGAGAGTGCTTTTAAACACTCTTTGATAGCTATAAATACTCACTAGCGGTAACGTGATGAGATAGGTGACCATTACTGTTTGAGCTACGGCAACGAGGCTATATTGACAAGCAATACTGATGACCACGGCATATAGAGCGGTTAGTAATAGGTTGATTTTCAAATTGACTTGGCTTAAGCCATTAACGAGCAATAATTGACTAGCGGCTTCGCCTAATGGCCTTGCTAAACCACTCAGACACAAAAACAGGAATACACTCACAGCATCCGTTGCGAGCCATTTATCGCCATAGACCATGGGCACATACCAATGTGATAACAGGCTTTGTAATAAAATTATCGGGATGGTTATCGCCATAATGGCTGCAATGCTGCTGAGATATTTAGCACAAAGATCGCGCTGTAAAGAACTGCGTTGACAAAGGTGACTGTAAAATGCGGTGCCAAAACTTTGTATTAAGCCAAGGCTGATCCCTAAACTGATGTTATAAGCAAAAAAGTACACTCCGAGTGTCTCTACTCCCATAAAGAAACCAATTAGCAAGTAATCGATATTTTGTCTAAGGGTGGTGGTGAGATCGCTTAAGCTCACCGGAATACCAAAAGCTAACAACGAGGTTATTTTAACCAAGTTGATGTCCCTAAAGGTGTTCGAAGTAGACAGCGTTTGAGGAAGAGGATTTTGATAACGATGGATCGCAATCCAAATAAAAATAACCAGAACTTTGGGTAAAATAATGGCCCAAATTCCAAAGCCTAATAATGCCAATGTGGCCGTTAAGAACGCATCTATTAGGGTCTGCCATAAATTAGCTCTGCCCACAATACGCATATTATTTCTACGCAAATTTAATGTTGCATACTGCATACCCATTGGTAGAAATAAAAAGCTCGTCGCCATTAGCACGATAGGCATAACCAATTGAGGAGATTGGTAGTAGTTCGCTAATGGAAAACTAATCGCCACCATAAGCAAAAAGGCAATGATGCAGACGATGATATTGACCCAGTTTGCACTGTTAAAGTGGTCGGAAAAGGTTTGATCATCCATGCGAATTAATGCCGCTGATGTAATACGGCGAGTGGCGGTGCAAATGAGTTCAAATAGGGTGAGTACGATTGCTGCTTGGCCAAAAATTTCGGGCATTAATAAACGCGCTAAAATAACACTGGAAACTAAGCGGATCATTCGGCCACTAAATTGCGCAGAACCAAGCCACATCATACTTTTTCCCAACCCCGCAAAGCCTTGATTTATGAGTTGGCTTGATTGATATAACTTATTAACGTGCCAGTTTTTCATATTAATCCCAGGGTAATTTACTGCATAGATGCTATGCCTCGTAGGGATTAATACATAAATTGTGCCATGTTTTAATGCATTGTTTTATATGGTTTATTTGTTTTTTTTAATTGAGAAAGGCGATTTGTAAAAGGTCGTGTTGCAGATTGCAAAAGCAAAATGCAACGTTCGATAGTCTGGAGGGAGTGAGCTTTATTTATTGAATCTGTCGAGAAAACCCTGTGATCCGGGCGGAGCGAAAGTCGCAGAGTAGTTCACTTAACGAATATCGCTAAGTGATAGACTTGATGAGTAAATGACCTTGATGAAATTGATTTACTGCTTGGTGTCAACAAGGTGCGATGGCGCGGTCGGTGGATCAATAAGCGCTTTGCCCAAAATGATCAACCCAGGCCAAAATAGATAAGCGAGAATTTCTAAGTTTTCACCAAAAGTGTATAGCATTAACAGCATCAGTATCGCCATGCCTACTTTTGCCAATGGGTGGGTAAAAATCCTCAGCAATAACACCACAAATGTCACTAGCATGGGAATAGCCAGTGCTATAGCCCCCACCAAACCTTTGACAAATAATAGCCCATACCAAGTATGGTGAGAACCAATTGGCATAAACTCCACCATATGCGGTCCTCGCTCAACAATACCATGACCAAACATAACCGCTTCGTTCCACCATCGTTCAACAGCAATATCAGCTAAGGACTGTCGAACCCGAGTGGAGTCTGCTCTGGCTCCTTTCACCGCAGCAATAGTCATGGTTATTTTATTCAGAATGGATTCACCAACAAATCCAGTCGCTAAAATGATAGGGCATAATATAAAGTACAGGAGTGGGGTACGGACAAATTTTAGCATCGAGAAGTAGCCAAATAAGGCCATATAGCAAATTAAGGCCAGCCGAGATTGAGACATTAGCACCATAAGTAAACTGCCAATAACCCCCCAACGTTTCCAACGACGAGAAGACTCTTGCAGTGCAAAAATAAAATATAAATTGCCCAACATCCCTAATGCGGGAGCCCAAGGTGTAAATAAACGCCAGCGCGGGATCCCACTGCCAGGATCTATCTCATATAAGCTTAATGAGAAAAACTCAGGCCCTGGGCCACCAATAATACTTAATGGGGAAACATATAAGGTACTGGGTAATTTAAGTAGCCATGCCAGTACAAATATCGGCAGCAATATAACGGTATGTTTGCAGACTTGACAACACGCTCGGTAAATAACTTGCGGCCTAATGTCTAAACAACCAATCACAGGAAAAATAGCCAATAAAGCCCATCCCTTAGCCCAGCCTATACTCGACTTTATTAATTTGGCTATGCCCAAGCTCTGTTCAAGATGGCCAACAATAAGGGCGATTAACATCACCCACATACCTAATAACCAAATATACAGGGTTAATCTGATGGTACTTGCGGGTTGATAAGACAGCTTTTTGACCAGTAAGCGACAAAATAAAATCCAAGCAATAACCGGAGCGATAATATAAAGGGCTCCCACTAGCCAAAACAAATAGCTATAGACTATGGCTTTGTAGACGATTCTTTCGTCAGCATTTTGCGGAGTAACGGTTTGCGGATCCATAAAATACTCAGTCCTATTATTGCCATAAACGATGCGCAAAAGGCCGCAACAAGTAATAACATGGTCGCCAAATTATCTGCTTTAGAAGCAAATGAAGGTGGCGACAATAATTGCAATAACGGATAGGCAGTAAAAATATCCGCTTTTCCTACATCCATTTTGGCTACAGCAGAGGTCATTACCGCGGTGGCCAGTTGATGAGCACGATGTAAATCTTCTAGTTTTGCGGCATCATCATTAGACAAGTCTAAACGGATTTCCCAGTGTACAATTTGTTCATCCAATGTGCTAAGTTGTTGCTTTAAACCAAGATGTTTAGCCCTTAGTTGTATCAGTTGCCCCATTAACTCTGCGCGGCCATCAATGTCTTTTAACATCAGTATATTCAGTAGCTTAGTTTGTTGTATACGCTGTTTTTGTCTTAATAATAACGTTATACGCGCTTCTAAGGCTGTTTGTAATTTAGTTTCTTCGGCACGTAAACTGGTTATTTGTGGATGATTAGTTCCATAATGAGCGGATAGGGCATGTTGTTGGCCCATGGTGTCATTGTAAGCCATTAATAGCTGCTGAAAGAGCTTATCATTATGCAGCTTTAACAGAGCTGCGGCCTCATCAGATGATGTTCCTAAATGTTGATGTAGACTTTGTTCTTCCGCTTCAATCCCGGTTAATGTAGACAGCATATTGACCCGGCCATGGCGTAATCGCTCAATAGTTAATGCGAGTTCTTTAAACTGATCAAGTGATACTAAACCACGTTCTGACTGAAAGGCTAAAATAGCATCTTGAGTCTTTTTTACTTTGCTATTGTAGCCCGCTAAACCTTGACTAATGCCACTATCTCGAAGATTCACTTCATCGGTACGAAGGTCACTGAGCAGCTGTTGTAATGAACGATATAATGCCCAACCTTTATCTTGCGCTTCTTGAGCTGTACCGCCTTTAACGCTAAATTCCATTAGACCCGTTTGGCTGGGTAACGTAAGCTTTGGCTTACCGAGTTGTGCAACGGACATTTTTAATTGTTTTGCCGCCTGAGTCATTAACATATCACTGCTAGATATGGCTTTATAATTTTCTCGAGGATCAATTGCCGAACTCAAATAAGGTGAGCTAGATGAGCTGGTTGCTTGGCCTACGCTATCTAGGTTAACTAATGCTCCAGCACCATTACCGGGTAAGATTAATATCCACTTTGACACGTAAGAGGTGGGTTTAATCACCAGTAATATCGACGTCATTACCCAGATAATTAATAAGCTCATCATTGCCGTTTTAAGATATAAACGCTTACGTGCTTTGGGGGTGAGTTTACTGCCTTCCAATGCTGCCCGTTTTATCCAAAATAAGTAAGCCAATTCGCTTAAGCTATTATCTTTGGCATCATTGATTTGATAATCAGCTTCATTGTTATTGTGTGCCCTTTTTTGCTGGTTTTTGTCTTTAATAACATTATCCATGACATGCTCCTTATAACCAGCCAATTAAGCTGCTTGGAATAATGACGTCGGTTAGGCTACGTGCAAGTTCACGGAAGTTGGTCATTCTTGAGTCATAACAGGCAATGCCATCACCCGGTAATAACACTGGGTTCATATTATTTTTCCAAGATTGCTGTATTAACCCATCAATCGAACGTTCGACTACATCCATCTGATTCGATAATGGATTTTTAGTCACTAATAATATGTAACGGCTGGCATTGGTTGATTGCGCGCCGCCGACACAGTTGGCTGCAATGGCGCCATGGAGTAAGCGTGTACCGTAAGGGAATCGGGTGGCTTCTCTGTCTACTGCTGATTGGCTGTTTGAACTTGCTGGTTGGGTTAAGTTAGACATAAATACTCGAATACCCGGTGTTGTAATCGGCGATGGTCTAGCCAATTCGTCATTGAATTGGTTTGTTGAGGGGACATACACTTTGTCCCCTGCCATTAAGGTAAACTCTTGAATCGATTCGCCGGTTAAAACACCTGTTAAGTCGATGCGGTATATCCGATTATCACGAATAACATTCACCGCCGTTAAATCGGCATCTGGACGAATACCTCCAGAAGAACGAAGCGCTGCATCAATGCTTCGCTCAGTGGCTTGATCACCAGAAAAATCACTTCCGTCATCTTTAGTTTCAATGGGTTGTTTTTTATTAATCATGTGCTGACCAGGTTCATATACCGCGCCAGAAGTGGTGATATTAATCGGGGCCCAACTGATGGGCACAATGCTGATACGGATAGCAGCAGGTTGCATCAGTTTTTCAACGATCAATTGATGCCTGATGGCATCGTTCAATTGTATTAAGGTGAGGTTTTTTGCTGATACACTTTGAATGAATGGCAGGTAGATATTGCCATCGGCATCAATTTCAACGGCTTTACTGAAATCTTCACCGTTTAAAATATTAATATCTAATTTGTCACCCACCGACAATTTCAGTTGGGCTTTTTGCCATTGCGAGTCAATTAAGCCCAGGGCAAGGTGTTGCGCCTTAACACCTTCTTTAGTGAGCAAATGGCTGTTTGCATTAATGTAGGAATTATTGATTGGCACGTTTTCAATTAAGCCCAATTTAAGATTATTTGGACGTTGGGCACTGATCTGTCGATCATAAGGCGTGTGCTGACCAAAATAGTGGCATTCACTAGAGGTAGTTAACTGGCAAATATCTTGGCTTGCTGGTCTATTGGGGGTGACGCAAGCTGAAACACTTACGCAAAATAATCCAATGAGCGTAACGTGGGATAAGTTTGTCATGATAAATTCCTTAATAAGTAAAGCCCAACAATCTGCCCGTATTGACACTAGCGGGTTATTTCTTTTAAAGGCGTATCTTCACGCAGCCCATCAAGCGCTTGCTCTTCAGATTCATAAATATCCATAATATGATGCAACCGAGTTAACTCAATTAATGCTCTTACGCTAGAATTTGGATTTAACAACACAATATTCCCATGGTAATGCATGGTATTTTTACGTGCAGAAATCAAAACTGAAAGCCCACTTGAGTCAATGTATTCAAGCTGGCTCATGTCGAAGACCAGTCGAGTATTACCCTTGTTGATGTATTCTAAAATAGCGGCTCTATATGTTGGCGTTTGTGCCATTACCATTTTTCTTGGTAAGCGAACTACACTCGCGTGTTGTTGTGCTTTTAATTCGAAGTTCATAATGTCGCCCTCTGATTTATCATGTAACAAAGTGAATATTGGTATTATCAATCATTGATTTTTATATCATCGGCTGAGAATATCTTTAATTACTAAAAGATACTGCAGTATATGTGCCAGTTATTTTATTGTTTAATTTCAATTGATTGCATGTATTAGAGAGTGTTTATTGCAAATTGAGGGTGAGATTTTGCAGATTGCAATGCATTGGTGCATGCCGGAGGGGGTTATTTTTAGTGATAAGTAAGTTCTGACGTGCAGCGAAGATTTTAAAAAGCAGTAAGCTGGGCTAATTTACTGCTGTTATAAGGGTTCGTAATCGTTATTTCTGTCAGTAAGTGGGTTAGTTTCTTAATAAACTCATTCTTAGGTGGCTGCCTAATACTGTGGGTTGATTCCACACCTGATCCATCCAACTATACATTATCCATAAACCCCGACCATGTTCCTCATTTTGATCAGGACAATCAATCAAAGCGGGTAATTCGGTATAAAGAGCATTATCAAGTAAGTCGACGATGACGCTATCGGTATTACAGTGCATTAATAAGGTAATGTTGGCAGCATCACAGCTTGTGTGTTGAAGGATATTATTGACGCCTTCTAACGTACAGGTAATGACTTTAAAACGCTGCTTATCACATACTTGGTTGTTCAGCATAAATTGTTCTAGTTCGATACAAAATTGCTGCTGCTCAATAATTTGAGGCGTTAAGTTTAATTGTAAACTATTCATAATGCGCTCCTTATGGCATTTTATCACTTATGGATCCCGATGAATTAACCGCTTTGTTTGCCTGATGGCTTTGCTGGTTATGGCTTTTTTGGTGTTCAACAGACTTTTTCTGGTGCCACAGTCTGTTGGAAAACAACATAAGTGACATGTCGTCTTGTGCTTCACCTTGTTGCCACATTGACAATGCATGACGAATACGATGGATCATCGCATCACCACTAATTGCGTGGTTGACCATGCATAATGTTTTGAGCCGTTCAAGCCCAAACATACCCAACTTCGGATGGTTAATTTCATAAATACCATCAGAAAAAATCATTAGATGTTCATCATCAGCTAGGTGACCTTGGCAGTCGATATATTGAGTATTTTCATCAATACCAATGGGTAAACTCGAAGGGATATCGAGTGACTCACAGCGATGTTGGCTGATGAGAAAGGGCTGTGGGTGACCGGCATTGCACATTTCATATTGGCCACTTTTACTGTTGATTTTTCCTATTATCATCGTGGCAAATTGACCGTGCTGGCAGGGGTCTGAAAAAACCTGATTAATGTAATCCATTAGTATTGCTGGAGATTGATGCCAATCTACTCGACTTGGATTTAATGATTGTGCCAGGGCGAAACTTTGCATTGCGGCCCCCGCGCCGTGACCTGACACATCGATTAAGAAAAATCCGATCCATTGGCCGTCAATAGTAAAGCATTGAAACATGTCACCGGCCAACTCATTTGCTGCAGCGAAATAATGATTCACTTGCCAATTTTCTAAGGTGAATCGTTTGTCAGGTAATAATGCATGTTGCAATTGAGCGGCTTGTTTCAATTCAGATTTTTTCTGATCAAGTAATTTTTGTGTTTTATGAAATGCCTGATTAAGTGCATTATTTTGTGCTTTCATTATCTGTTGTGCCTTAATCAGACGAATCGCGGCGATGACACGCATCTTTAGCACTTTGGGTTCAAAAGGCTTAGCTAAATAATCATCTGCTCCAGACTCTAATGCATAAATGAGGTCATCGGTTGCATTATTACCGGTAAGTAACAGTATGTAAGGAGGTGAATCAGTTTGTTTCAATATTTCACAGACGGCAATCCCAGTTAATTTAGGCATACGCCAGTCGCTGATGAGTAAATCAATGGGTTGATTTTCACACAAGGATAAGGCTTGTTGCCCGTCGATACACTGATGCAATACGATGTTGCAATCTTCAACCTGCAGCAATTCCAACAGACTTGCGATAAACAGTCTTTCGCTTGTCGAGTCTTCTGCGAGCAGTATATTGATAGTGTGTGTTAACTTAGCCAGATTCATGTTTTACTCCAATGTTGACCTTTGAAGGTTTACTGATCAACCTTCACACTGTGTCTTCGGTGTTAATTCCACTATTAACCCATAACTACAATCAATAACTACAAGCAATAACTATTCCATTCTTCAAATAACTTTTAAAACATGATCTTGTGAAAGTTTATTTGCTATACCTGTTTTCAATTTTCAATTTGCAATGTCGTTATTGCAAAATGCAACAGCCTCATCCATAGTAATTGTATAAGACGTTTATCAACGTTATTTGCTGGTCCGTAAGGGAGAGGAAATTTGTCTTTTCGATTAAAAACGATTATAGGAGTGGCACTGATTGAAGCCATATTGCTATTTATTTTGGTCTACACCAGTATTGATTACCTCAAACAATCTAACCAGTCTGAAATTGAGAAACGAGCGAGCCTAACCACGAGCTTATTTTCGGTAGCGGCTAAAGATGCGCTAAATGAGTTGAATAAAACCACCTTAAGAGAGCTAGCCAAAGAGCTTAGTCACAAACAAGAAGTCAGCTACGTTTATATTTTTAAAAATAATCAACTTATCGTCGCAATGCACAAAGAGTCCAGCAATGTTATATGGGGCGTTGATGAAGTAGGCCAAATTGATGAACAAAACAATATTTTTGATATAAACAGGCCAATAATTAAAGATGGGCTTGATATTGGGGCTGTTCAAATCGGATTTGATCGCTCTGGATTTGATGCCTTTTTAATCCAAGCTTCTAGCCGGCTTTTATCTATTGCGGCTGTTGGAATACTCCTCGTCGCACTATTTTCTTGGTTATTAGTTGTGTATTTGACTCGTAATCTGATGCAATTACAAATAGCCTCAAAACTTATTTTGCAAGGTAAAACCGGGGTACAAATACCGGTTGTCGGTAAAGATGAAATTGCTCAAACCACCACTGCTTTTAATCAAATGGTACAAAATATTGATTCAAGATCTCATGCCTTAACGGGAGCAAACGTCAGATTAAATACTATTTTAGAATCAGCTGCTGACGGATTTGTTATCATTGATGTTAACGGCTTGATTACTGAAGTGAATAAATCCGTAACCCGTCTTTTTGGCTATAGTAACGAGGAGCTGGTGGGTGAAAATGTTTCGATACTGATGCCAATAGCCGATCGAGAAATGCATGGCCACTATATAAAGCGTTACCTTGACGGGGCTGAAGCTAAGATAATCGGTACCGGTAGAGAGTTAATTGCTGAGCACAAAGACGGACATCAATTTCCTATTGAATTGTCAGTGTCTAAAATGGTCATTGATAACAACATTTTATTTTTGGGATTTATTAAAGATCTTACTGCAATAAAGCTTAATCAGAAAGCGGCTGAACGAAGCCAGTCAATTTTACTGACGACGCTTGAGGCAAGCCAAGATGCATTAATTACTATTGATATTACCGGTAGTGTAGAAGAATTTAATCCAGCAGCGATTAAGCTTTTTGGTTATTCCCGCGAAGAAGTGTTAGGTAAATACTTAGAGGATTTAATTATTCCTAAGGCATTTCAACAAGCTCATCGAAAGGGTATGGAACATTATCGGCAAACGGCCAAAGGGGCTGTGTTGCACAAACGGATTGAGGTACCCGCCCACAATAAAGACGGTAAAGAGTTTCCCATTGAGTTAAGGGTCATACCTATTCAGCTGGGAGATGATATTTTATTTACCGCATTTGTACGGGATATTTCTGAGCAAAAATCAAAAGAAGAAGAGTTGCGGCTTGCCAAAGAGCAAGCTGAAGCCGGCAGTAAAGCAAAATCACGCTTTTTAGCCACCATGAGTCATGAAATCCGCTCGCCATTAAATGCCGTGCTGGGTAGCGTTGAGTTACTTTTGGGGTCGTCGCTTCAAAAAGAGCAACGAATTTATGTTACAACGGCTAAAGAAGCGGGCGATGCGCTATTAAATACCATTAACGATATTTTAGATTTTTCTAAAATTGAAGCTGGGCAAATGGTGCTTGAGTCTCATGAGTTTGAACCCGATAACCTAGTAGCTCAGGTGCTGCAAATCCTTGCCAATAAAGCATTAGAAAAAGGCGTGCATCTTGCCAGTTATATTAATCGCAATGTTCCACAGCGTTTAGTCGGTGATCCTCAGCGGCTTCGTCAAGTGATCCATAACCTGGTTGACAATGCGATTAAGTTTTCAAACTCAGGCTGTATTACTGTAGAAATGTGGATACCTGATAGTCATAAAGAACGCGTTGAGCTATGTTGTTCAATATCAGATCAAGGTATTGGTATCAGTGAGGATGCTCAAGCAAAGCTATTTGTTGAATTTTCCCAAGTTCACGACACCCATACCACTAATTATAAGGGGACGGGTTTAGGGTTAGCGATTTGTGCCGAATTGGTACGAATGATGGATGGTGATATCTCGGTGGAAAGTGAACTTGGTAAAGGCAGCCGATTCAATTTGTTTGTGACGCTAGATAAAAGTACCAAAGCAATAAATCATTATGCAAAATTACCTGAACATTCTCGAGTGCTGATTATTCACCCTGATAAGCAATTGTGCAAATTGGTAAAAAAACAGTATATAGAATACGGTGTAAAAACAACGTATATAAATGATGTCGCTAACGTTTTTAAACTATCGCGAGTTCGGGGACAGTTTGACCTCATTTTACTCGATGATTCATACATTATGTCGGTTGATAGAAAGTTATTGAAAATTTTACATAATGACTTTTTATTGCCACAAGGTATTTTAGCTGCATTGAGCACTGGAGTGAATACTCAAGTGTCGCAACTATTAAATGAAATGGGCATAGAGCAAGTCGTTAACAAACCCCTTAGTCGCGCGATGTTGCTAAATCTAATCAGCGGATCAACCCAAGAAACCAAACTTGAATCGCAACAGCGAGATAATTTTTCATTTCCTCAACACTGTAAAATCCTCTTGGCTGAAGACAGTCCTGCAAATCAAATGGTTGCAGGAACGATGCTGGCTAAACAGGGGGCTAATATTGAGTATGCTAATAATGGTGTAGAAGCGGTTAACATGGCGCTTAAAACTGACTATGACATCATTTTAATGGATATTCGTATGCCAGAAATGGATGGGTTAGAGGCGACAAGCCTTATTTTACAGCAAAAACCTAAACAAATTATTCTGGCGATGACAGCCAATGTATTCAAAGAAGAGTTAGAGGCTTGTACTCAGGCAGGAATGCTTGATTTTATTGGTAAACCAGTCAATAGCAAAGATTTGATCGACGGTGTCGCTAAGTGGGTCAATAAAGCGCAAACATCAACACGCGATGAGCCAGACGATCAAGTCGAAATAACTTCGCAGCCTAAGATGGCGCTTGAATTACCGCATAGTGTTGATTGCCCCTCAGAGGAACAATCTGAGGAAGACATTAACATGAATTTATCTTTATCACTGTCGCCAAACAATGATATTGCTGCTGTCCAAAGCAATACATTGCAAGAGACTAAGATGAACATTGGCCTATTAAATTTTGATGTAATAGCTACTTTAGTCGATGTTATTGGCGAAAAAACCTTAAAGAAGATGCTAAAGGTCTTTTGCCAAGAAGTACAAATGAGAATAGAAACATTACAAAGACTAGGACCTGACGGTGACATGAGTCGAATTGAAGATGAAGCTCATACCCTAAAAAGCAGTTCTGGTAGTTTTGGGGCTGCAGCATTGTATGAAGCCGCTAAAACGTTAGAAGTGGCTTCAAGAGAGGGCAAGGATCCCATAGCAGAATTATTAGAACAGACTATTGTCATAGCAAATCAAAGTGTTGATGTAATTAAACAAATTTATCAATTAGATGATTGAAGATTCATTTCAGCAACTGAAGGAACATTATGGGATTTCGAGTCGTTTTAGTCGAAGACAGTATATCTTTAGGGGCGCTTTATACCGAATACTTATACAGCGAAGGTGCCGATGTCACTTTAGTGCATTATGGTGAAGATGCGCTAACAGAAATACATCGTCAACCGCCAGATATACTTATTCTAGACATCAAACTGCCTGATATGTCTGGAATGGATATTCTTGCTCAGGTGAATGAAAGCCATCCAGATATTACAGTGATAATGATCACCGCTCACGGCACTATTGATATTGCTGTAGATGCCATGCGATCCGGTGCGTTTGATTTTTTAGTTAAGCCATTTGACAGTAAACGTTTAGCGATAACGTTACGTAACGCGTTGAAGCAAAGGCAATTAGTTAAACTGGTTACACAGTATGAAAACAGCCTACCCAAAGCCAACTATCAAGGGTTTATAGGTGAGTCATTAGCCATGCAAACCGTGTATAAAACGATTGATTGCGTCGCTAATAGTAAGGCATCGGTGTTTATTTTTGGTGAAAGCGGTACTGGCAAAGAGGTCTGTGCACAAGCTATTCATAATGTTGGTAATCGCAAGCATAAATCATTCATAGCACTCAATTGTGCTTCTATCCCAAAAGAGTTGATCGAGAGTCAGATTTTTGGTCATACCAAAGGCGCTTTTACTGGGGCGGTGAGTCAGCGAGATGGGGCTGCAACACAAGCTGATGGTGGTACATTCTTTCTTGATGAAATCTGTGAAATGGAGCTTGAACTACAAAGCAAGTTACTGCGCTTTATTCAAACCGGAGTATTTCGTCGAGTGGGGGGAAGTAAAGATGAAAAGGTCGATGTGAGGTTTATCAGCGCCACCAATAAAGATCCTTGGCAACAAGTGCAAGAAGGCTTGTTTAGAGAAGACCTGTATTATCGATTGCATGTTATCCCGATTGAGTTGCCTCCACTCAATCAGCGCGGTAAAGATATTTTATTAATTGCCAATAAACTGTTAAAACAATACGCGAAAGAAGAACAAAAAAACTTTAAAGGCTTCAGCGCTGCAGCTCAAAAGCAACTTCAACTATATGCTTGGCCTGGCAATGTCCGACAGCTACAGAATATTGTTCGCCAAATTGTGGTATTGAACAATGCCGATGAAGTCGAAGTAGCCATGTTACCCTCGCAAATCAGCAAACCGTTATCAAATCTGGTTCAGGCTCCTAGTGTGTATGGTGCTAATCAAACCGTTGCCGTTATGCAAACTGCGCCGACAAGTTCTGCACAACCTGAAAACAGCACTCTTGATAATACGCCATTAAGTGACATCAATACGGTCGTGATTGAAGCCTTATGGAAAACTGAGAAGCGAACGATTGAAACCGCAATTGAACTTTGCGAAGGCAATATCCCAAAAGCGGCAGCTATGTTAGATATCAGCCCCTCTACGATATATCGAAAGAAGCAATCTTGGGATGATATGGAGCTTAAATAGTCGTGTTGCTGTGTAACAAAAAAACCTGCAAATACAGGCTTTTTGTCATATCGCTGCACGATGTTAACTATGGTAGTGCTCGCAAGCGTATAAAGTATTTTCAAGCAAACTGGCAATGGTCATCGGGCCAACTCCACCAGGAACCGGGGTAATAAATGCCGCATTTTCAGCGGCAATATCAAATTCAACATCACCCACTAGGCGACCATTATCCAAACGAGTGATACCAACATCAATAACAATCGCGCCGGGTTTTATCCATTCGCCAGGAATAAACCCTGGTTTACCCACCGCAACAACCAACAGATCGGCCTGACGGACTTTTTGTTCTAAGTTTTTAGTAAAGCGGTGACAGGTTGTGGTGGTACAACCGGCTAATAATAATTCCAGTGTCATTGGACGACCGACAATATTTGATGCACCCACCACGGTAGCATCTAGACCATAAGTATCGACACCGGTTGATTTGATTAAGGTCATAATGCCCATAGGGGTACATGAACGTAGCACTGGAATGCGTTGTGCTAAACGGCCGACATTATAGGGATGGAAGCCATCAACGTCTTTATCTGGACGTATACGTTCAATGACCTTTGAATCATCAATATGATCAGGTAGAGGCAGTTGTACAAGGATCCCATCAATGCTTGGATTAGCATTACACTGGTCGATTAGAGCTAATAGTTCTGCTTCAGTAGTGTTGATGTCGAGGTCAAACGATTGCGATTCAAAACCGACTTCCTCACAAGCTCTGCGTTTACTGCCAACATAAACTTGAGATGCGGCATCACTGCCCACTAAAAGAACCGCAAGTCCTGGCGCGCGAAATCCAGCTTGTCTACGTACTGCTACTTTTTGTTTTAGTGTGGTGCGGATAGATTGTGCAATGGCTTTACCGTCAATAATTTGAGCAGTCATGGCTGTTGAGTTTCCTTTGAGTGGCGCGGGTGTTGAAGTCAATTGTCGATCGGCGGTTATTCTAGCAGGCGTATTGAAGAGTGTCATTTGCTAGACGAGGAAAATACAGTTAATAAACTATTCGCGCTATGATACTAATCATAGTTTTTGCTGCTAAATTCGGCATATAGCATTTAGGGGTAAAAAAATCGTTGACGATAGCAAGGTGACTCGTTAATATGCGCTCCGTTCTCGAGACAACCTTGTTATTGTTTATCGATAATATAAAACTCGAATACAAGACTAGATTTTCGGTGATTAGCGCAGCCCGGTAGCGCATCTCGTTTGGGACGAGAGGGTCAGAGGTTCGAATCCTCTATCACCGACCAAATTAAATGTTATTTGCTATCATAGTGAGTAACAGAACAAGTAAACTTGTTCAGCCAGACAGGATACAGCGTTTAGCTGTGACCATGCGCCCGTAGCTCAGTTGGATAGAGCACCCGCCTTCTAAGCGGGTGGTCGCAGGTTCGAATCCTGCCGGGTGCACCATTTCAGTGGTGATTGTAGCTCAGTTGGTAGAGTCCCGGATTGTGATTCCGGTTGTCGTGGGTTCGAGCCCCATCAGTCACCCCATTTTTTCTGATTAACTCAAACTATCGAATAAAGACCCTTTATGGGTGTCGTTATGTTCGTTTTGGTCACGATAATTATTTTGCTGCAGAGCATTATCAACCTAAGTCAACAATCTCATTTCGCACATTAAACGTGCAAACACATCAAAATTGATCACAAGTCGGCTTTTTTATCACGTAAATCGACCTTTTCAGGCTCGACTCTGTTAAAAACGGTAGCTATAATGTCGCGTCTTGATAAATATCAAAAATAAGCTAACTGCACCAACAGCGTCTTCAGCATCATTAATATCGCTGTGCTGGGTGTCAGAGCTAAACCCGTGGTCAAGAAACGAATATCTAATGGTTGAGTTGTCGACCATTACAAAGAACGTTAGACATATTTCGAGGTAAAACAATGCAAGTTTCTGTTGAAACAACTCAAGGCCTAGAGCGCCGCCTAACTATTTCTGTACCTGCTGAGCAAATCGAGAAATTGGTTAAAGACAATGTATTGCGCGAAGCAAAGCGTGCTCGTCTTCCAGGTTTCCGCCCAGGTAAAGTACCTATCGGCGAAATCAACAAGCGTTATGGTAAAGCCATTCGTCAAGACATCACTGGTGAAGTGATGCAACGCAACTTTATTGAAGCGGTTGTGGCTGAAAAGTTGAACCCAGCGGGTGCACCCGTATTTACTCCTGGTACAACTGAAGGCGAAACATTTGAGTTCGTTGCTACGTTTGAAATTTATCCAGAAGTGGTACTAACTGGCTTAGATAACATTGCCGTTGAACAGCCTAAAGCTGAAGTAAATGATGCAAACGTAGACACTATGATTGAAACGTTACGTAAGCAGCACGCTACTTTCGCTGCGGTTGAACGTGAAGCAGTTGCTGACGATAAAGTTAAAATGAACTTTATTGGTACTATTGATGGTGAAGAATTCGAAGGCGGAAAAGCTGATGATTTCGAACTTCAATTAGGCAGCAGCCGTATGATCCCTGGTTTTGAAACCGGTATCGTAGGCCATAAAACCGGTGACGAATTCGAAATCGAAGTGACTTTCCCTGAAGATTACCATGCTGAAAACTTGAAAGGTAAAGCGGCTAAGTTCGTTATTACCTTAACTGAAGTTCAAGCGGCTAATCTACCAGAAGTGAATGATGAGTTTGCCTCTTTGTTTGGTATTGCGGAAGGTGGCTTAGACGCACTTAAGACTGAAATTCGTAAAAACATGACTCGCGAACTAGAGCAAGCGTTAAAAGCGAATGTGAAAGAGCAGGTCATTACTGGTTTACTTGCAGCAAACGACATTACCATTCCTAAAGCACTTGTAGAGGGTGAAGTGAATGTACTTCGTCAACAAGCAATGCAACGTTTTGGTGACCAAACTGAAAATATGCCAGAACTTCCGGCTGAACTTTTCACAGAACAAGCTGAGCGTCGTGTTAAGATTGGTTTGCTATTAGGCGAAGTGATTAAGACCAATGAGCTAAAAGCTGAAGATGATCGTGTCAATACATTGATCGAATCTATGGCTTCAGCGTATGAAGATCCGTCAGAAGTTGTGTCATACTACAACTCAAATAAAGAACTTATGCAAAACATGCGCAATGTAGCGCTTGAAGAGCAAGCTGTTGAAGCTTTGTTAACATCAGCAAAAGTAACCGTTAAAGACGTCGCTTTTGAAGAATTTATGAACAAGGCTACCGGACGAGCGTAAGCTAAGCTTGACTTAACAAGCCGTTCGCCATTTATAATGGCTCGTATGAGGTTCCTCATGCGGGCCATTTTTATTTTAGGGAAATGAATAATGCATAAAGCACCAGAATCAGTACTCAATGCGCTTGTACCTATGGTTGTTGAACAAACAGCGAAAGGTGAACGTTCTTATGATATATACTCTCGTCTATTAAAAGAGCGAGTCATCTTTTTAGTTGGCCAAGTCGAAGAACACATGGCTAACCTCATTGTTGCTCAACTATTATTCCTTGAGTCAGAAAGCCCAGATAAAGATATTTATTTATACATTAACTCTCCCGGCGGTTCCGTAACGGCAGGCATGGCTATTTATGACACTATGCAGTTCATTAAGCCTAATGTGAGCACTGTATGTATTGGCCAAGCTGCGAGTATGGGCGCCTTCTTATTAGCCGGTGGCGCTAAAGGTAAACGTCATTGCTTACCGAACTCACGAGTGATGATCCATCAGCCATTAGGTGGTTTCCAAGGTCAGGCATCAGACATAGCAATTCATGCTAAGGAAATCCTAGGCATCAAGAATAAATTAAACCAAATATTAGCTGATCATACTGGCCAGCCGCTAGAAGTGTTAGAGCGTGATACTGACCGTGACAACTTTATGAGTGCTACACAAGCTGTTGAATATGGTATTGTCGATTCATTACTAACAAGTCGCGGCTAAAACGGGTAGCTGATTTTTTAGTTACATTAAGGTATTCTGTATTGAGAGACGTTCGGTCATCAATGTGGTTATGATAAGTATCTGCAAGCAGGGCTTAGGTTAGCTTAAGTTGTAAACAGAGGTAGAATAATGGTCGATAACAAAAATAACGGTGACAGCGGCAAATTGCTGTACTGCTCTTTTTGCGGAAAAAGTCAGCATGAAGTGAGAAAACTCATTGCTGGTCCATCAGTTTATGTATGTGATGAGTGTGTTGATTTGTGTAACGACATCATCCGTGAAGAAATCAAAGAGATTTCTCCTAAGCGTGATGAAGACAAGTTGCCGACACCCCATGAGTTACGCAAACATCTTGATGACTACGTAATAGGTCAGGATCAAGCTAAAAAAGTGTTAGCCGTAGCGGTATATAATCATTATAAGCGTTTACGTAATGGCGCAATGAAAGATGGTGTTGAACTTGGTAAAAGTAACATTTTACTATTAGGCCCAACCGGTAGCGGTAAAACATTATTAGCTGAAACACTTGCACGCTCACTGAATGTCCCTTTTGCTATGGCTGATGCAACCACATTAACCGAAGCTGGTTATGTGGGTGAAGATGTTGAAAACATCATTCAGAAGCTACTGCAAAAGTGTGATTACGACGTTGAGAAAGCCGAGCGTGGCATCGTCTATATTGATGAGATTGACAAAATCAGTCGTAAATCAGACAACCCTTCAATTACTCGTGATGTGTCGGGTGAGGGTGTTCAGCAGGCGTTGCTTAAGTTAATTGAAGGCACTGTTGCTTCAATTCCGCCACAAGGCGGACGAAAGCATCCACAACAAGAATTCTTGCAAGTGGATACGTCTAAAATTCTGTTTATCTGTGGTGGTGCATTCGCTGGACTTGAAAAAGTCATTGAGCAACGTGCACACACAGGGACTGGAATTGGCTTTGGTGCAGAAGTAAAAGGCGAAGCAGATAAAGCGACTATTTCACAGATCCTTAGCAAAGTAGAGCCTGGTGATTTAGTGAAGTTTGGGTTAATCCCTGAATTTGTTGGTCGTCTACCTGTTGTTGCTACGCTAACCGAGTTAGATGAAGCAGCATTAGTACAGATTCTATCTGAGCCTAAAAATGCATTAACTAAGCAATACAGTGCATTATTTGAGATGGAAAATGTCGAGCTTGAATTTCGTGATGATGCATTACAAGCTATTGCTCATAAAGCCATGTCACGTAAAACCGGTGCCCGTGGATTACGTTCTATTGTTGAAAGCATCTTGCTCGATACCATGTACGATATTCCATCGACTGAAGGCGTGATCAAAGCGGTTATTGATGAATCAGTAGTGAAAGGTGAATCAGTTCCTATTTTGATTTACGAAAATACAGAGACACAGGTTGCTTCAGGCGAGCAATAATTGCTCTGATAGCAAGTAAGTTGATAAATAAGGAGTCCATTGGGCTCCTTTTTTCGTATTGCCCATTGAAACTGATAACATTACCCCAATATAATTATTATTAAGTCTATTTCATTAAACGGAATCGAGCCATGACTAAAGAGCGTGAAGCGCATATCGAACTCCCCGTATTACCACTGCGAGATGTGGTGGTATACCCACATATGGTAATTCCGCTATTCGTAGGACGGGAAAAATCAATTCGTTGCCTTGAATCGGCAATGGAACAAGACAAGCAAATTTTATTAGTCGCTCAGCGAGACGCTGATCTTGACGAACCGACCAAAGACGATATTTTTGATATTGGTACGGTAGCCTCTATTTTACAGTTGCTTAAATTACCAGATGGCACGGTTAAAGTATTAGTTGAAGGTGGTCAACGAGCCAAAATCAAGCAATACATCCAAGAAGAGGCATTCTTTACTGCAACAGCAGAATACCTCGAGTCACAACAGTTAAGTGACAAAGAGGAAGAAGTGCTAGTTCGCAGTGCGATTGGCCAATTTGAAGGCTACATTAAGCTAAATAAAAAAATCCCACCTGAAGTATTAACGTCATTGTCAGGTATTGATGAAGCCGCTCGTTTAGCTGATACCATGGCTGCACATATGCCATTGAAGCTTGAAGACAAGCAATCTGTGCTAGAGATGATCAATGTCGGTGAGCGTCTTGAATACCTGATGGCAATGATGGAATCGGAAATTGACTTGCTTCAAGTTGAAAAACGTATTCGTACCCGTGTTAAAAAACAGATGGAAAAAAGTCAGCGCGAATACTATTTGAATGAGCAAATGAAAGCCATTCAAAAAGAGTTAGGCGACATTGACGAAAGCCATGATGAATTTGAAGTGTTGGCGCGTAAGATTGAAGACGCTGGCATGCCAAACGACGCAAAAGAAAAAGCCATTGCTGAGTTGAATAAGCTCAAAATGATGTCACCAATGTCAGCTGAAGCCACTGTTGTGCGCAGCTACGTTGACTGGATGACTGCGGTGCCTTGGAAACAACGCTCTAAAATTAAGCGTGACTTGGCCAAAGCACAAGAAGTACTTGACGCAGACCATCATGGGCTTGAAAAAGTCAAAGAACGTATTCTTGAGTATTTAGCAGTACAAAGCCGAGTTAGGCAGCTTAAAGGGCCCATTTTGTGCTTAGTAGGACCTCCAGGCGTGGGAAAAACCTCGTTAGGTCAATCTATCGCTAGGGCTACTGGTCGTAAGTATGTTCGCGTTGCATTAGGCGGCGTGCGTGATGAAGCAGAAATTCGCGGTCATCGCCGTACTTACATTGGTTCTATGCCAGGTAAAGTCATTCAAAAGATGGCCAAAGTAGGCGTTAAAAACCCATTATTCTTACTCGATGAAATCGACAAAATGAGTTCCGATATGCGTGGCGATCCATCGTCAGCGCTATTAGAAGTACTCGATCCTGAACAAAATGCAACGTTTAACGATCATTACCTCGAAGTCGATTACGACTTATCTGATGTGATGTTCGTTGCTACGTCAAACTCAATGGATATTCCAGGCCCTTTGCTTGACCGTATGGAAGTTATTCGTTTAGCCGGTTATACCGAAGATGAAAAGCTTAATATTGCTAAGAAACATTTATTGAGTAAGCAAATTGAACGTAACGGCCTTAAAGCAAAAGAAATCAATGTCGATGACAGCGCTATTTTAGGCATTATTCGTTATTACACTCGTGAAGCGGGTGTGCGTTCATTAGAACGTGAATTGTCGAAGATTTGTCGTAAAGTAGTTAAGCACATTCTGCTTGATAAAACGGTCAAAGTGATTGACGTTAACCAAGATAATTTAAAGTCATTTCTAGGTGTACAACGTTTTGATTTTGGCAAAGCAGAATCGAACAACCAAATTGGTCAAGTGACTGGCCTTGCATGGACTCAAGTCGGCGGCGATTTGTTAACCATCGAAGCCACCTCAGTAGCAGGTAAAGGTAAATTAACCTATACCGGTTCGCTGGGCGATGTGATGAAAGAGTCTATTCAAGCAGCAATGACGGTTGTACGCGCTCGAGCAGAAAATTTAGGCATCAATAACGACTTTTATGAAAAACGTGATATTCATGTGCACGTACCAGAAGGCGCGACACCAAAAGACGGTCCTTCAGCCGGTGCAGCAATGTGTACCGCGTTAGTGTCTAGCTTAACGGGTAACCCAGTGCGCAGTGATGTTGCTATGACAGGTGAAATCACCTTACGTGGTGAAGTATTGCCCATTGGTGGCTTAAAAGAAAAGCTATTAGCAGCGCATCGCGGCGGAATTAAACACGTATTAATTCCTCAAGAAAATGAACGAGATCTGGAAGAAATTCCAGCCAATGTGATTGCAGATTTAACCATTCATCCAGTACGTTGGATAGATGAAGTGTTGAAATTGGCGCTTGAACGACCAGTTGAAGGCTTTGAAGTGGTCAAAAAATAGCTTGTTAGTTAAAAAGTTGCTATAGAGCATAAAAAAAATGAAAAAAGGGGCTTAACAAAGCGCTGACCTGTGGTAGCCTAGGTCGGTGGAGAGTCAGTCGCACCAAGCCCTTGGGGCATCTGACGTAGAGCTGTATCCAATTTCATTTTTTGGTTTTCGTACTAAGTTTGGTGTGTTATCAAACTTATAAAATAAAGCCTCCGCAGACTGCTCTAATCATAGATTTGGTTGCGGCGCGACAATAACATTCAAGGGGATGACATGAACAAATCTGAACTAATCGAGAAAATCGCATCTGGTGCTGATATTTCTAAAGCTGCTGCTGGCCGCGCACTGGATTCTTTTATCGCTGCGGTAACTGAAGGTCTTAAAGATGGCGATAAGATTTCTCTAGTTGGTTTTGGTACTTTTGAAGTACGTCAACGTGCTGAACGTACTGGCCGTAACCCACAAACGGGTAAAGAAATTAAAATTGCTGCTGCGAACATTCCTGCGTTCAAAGCGGGCAAAGCGCTAAAAGACGCTGTTAATTAATTATTAACAACGTGGCCTTTGTAAGGCATTCGTAAAGTAAGCACTGCTTAGGCGGTGCTTTTTACGAAAAGCAACCTGTAATATGCGCGGCATAATACATGTTGGGAGTATTGGGTTTTACCCGTGGTAGCGTCTGATAACTCCATATAATTTACAATAAGGCGCAGCCACAAGGTGATGCGCCTTTTTATTTTATTAATCGCAACAAGCGAGAATTCAGATGTTAGAAAAAATTCGTGAAGGATCACAGGGGATTGTTGCTAAAACAATTCTAGTCCTTGTGATACTTTCTTTTGCTTTTGCCGGTGTGAGCAGTTATTTAGGCTCAAACACGGGTGTACCTGCTGCAGTTGTTAATGGTGACGCAATCGCCGCCAACGATCTAGAACAAGCTTTTCAAAATGAACGCTCTCGTATTGAGGAACAGCTTGGCGAAATGTTTACCGCATTAGCGGCTGATGATTCTTACATGAACGGCATTAAACAAGGTGTATTAGATCGTTTAATTGCTGATAAACTCATTGATCAAGCTGCTTATAAATTGGGCTTACGTGTATCTGATGAGCAAATCAAACAAGCGATTATCGAAGAACCTGCATTTCAAACTGATGGTCAATTTGACAATGAACGCTACCTAGCAGTATTGCGTCAGTTAGGCTATCAAACCACAAGTTTTAGAAACATGATGCGTGTTGATATGACTCGTCGTCAGTTACTCACCGCACTAGTGGGCAGTGAGTTTGTTTTGGATGGCGAAGCTAAGCAGCTTGCACAAGTTCAAGGCCAAACCCGTGACATCCGCTACTTAGTGGTCGACTCAACACCTTTTTTATCAAGTGTGTCGGTGTCTGATGAAGAAGTGCAAAGCTATTACGATGCTAATTTATCGCAATATATGAGCCCTGAAAAAGTCAGTCTTGAGTATGTTGAATTGAATGCTGATGAAATGGCTAAAAACAGTGAAACCTCTGATGAAGAAGTAAAAGCTTATTACGCCGATAACAAAGCACAATATAAAACGGCTGAAAAACGTCTTGCTGCGCATATTTTTGTTGCCGCAACCGATGACGACAGTGCAGATAAAGCCAAAGCTGACGCCATTGAAGCCAAGTTAATAGCGGGTGAAGATTTTGCTGAAGTGGCAAAAACTGATTCTGATGACCAGCTTAGCGCTCAACAAGGTGGTAAGCTAGATTGGTTTGAACAAGGTGTAATGGATCTGGCATTTGATGAAGCACTTTTTGGATTACAAAAAGATCAAGTCTCGTCAATTGTAAAAAGTGAGTTTGGCTATCACATTATTAAGCTACTTGATTTACAAGCCAGCCAAGCGACATCGTTTGACGACGTTAAAGCCAAAATAGTAGCACAGCTGCAACAAAAGAAAGCGCTAGATGTATACTATAGCTTACAAACTAAGCTGGCTGATACCAGTTACGAAATCCCTGATTCTTTAGCTGAAACCGCGCAAGCTGTTAATGCGAAAGTACAAACAACTCAGTTATTTTCTCGTGACGACGTACCTGCTAAATTTAACACCCCAGAGCTTATCAAAGCGGCGTTTTCTGACCAAGTGTTAGCCAGTGGCATGAACAGCGATGTGATTGAACTTGCGCCAAACCATGTTGTGGTGATTCGCATAAAAACACATCAAACAGCAGGCATCATCAGCTTAGTTGATGTTAAAGCGGGTGTTATTGAACGTTTGAAGCAAGATAAAGCCAATGACGGTGCGCGTGATAAAGCCGCTGAATATATGGCGCAGTTAAAAGCGGGTAATAACACCTTAACCGGTGCAACCTTAACCGCCTTGCCTAAATTAGGTCGTTTCAATCAAGACATCGACCAAGCCATTACCAACAAAGCCTTTAAGATTGCTGCTCCTACTGAAAACAGTGTCACTATTGACACTGCATCATTAGCTACTGGTTATGCGGTTATTGTTGTTGATAAAGTCAATGAAGCAGAAGGCATCAATGACAAGCTGATCAATACGCTTAAACAACGTATCGCGCCTCAATACAGTGAAGCTGATTACCGTGCTGTGATCACCTCACTAAAAGCGGTTGCTGAAATTGAGTATCCTGTTGCTGACTAATTAAGTCATTTTAATAGTAAGTAATAACAGAAGACCTAGGCTAGCCTAGGTCTTTTTTTTAAAGGTAATATAGGCATGAAACCATTAACCAGCGGAGATGATATTGAGCGGTTTGAGTTATCGCATTATTGCGATGAGACGTTTGAGCTTATCAAGCAGGGAGTCTTGCAGATTAAGCTGGTTATATTTGAGCGATGTCAGTTTATTCAATGTGATTTGAGTCAGAGTGATTTCAATCACTGCCAGTTTATTGAATGTGTCTTTAGTCAATGTAATTTAAGCGTGTTATCTGTCGTCGCCACTGAGTTTGATGATGTTATTTTTCGCGACTGTAAGGCCATAGGTATTGACTGGACTAAAGCTCAGTGGCCGCAATTTATGACTCAAACCAGCATTAAATTTGAGCAATGTTTACTCGATGGCAGTAACTTTTACTCGCTTCATTTACCCGAGATAACATTGGTAGATTGTCGTGCCCACGATGTTGATTTTAGAGAAGCCAATTTAAGCAAAGCCGATTTGCGACGGACAGATTTTACTTTAAGCCAATTTAGTCATACTAATTTAAGCGGTGCTAATTTTACCGATGCAAGCAATTATCACATTGACATCACCCGTAATGAGGTTAAACAAGCCATATTCAGCCGATTTGAAGCCTTGAGTTTGTTAGAAGGCTTAGATATTCAATTAGTTGATTAATTTCATTATTCCAATTTTGGTTAAACTTTGGCTAAACAATGGCTAAAGATTAGGTATTATTGCCTGCGCACAAGCAACAAGTTAATTTACATTAGTTAGGTTCTGATAGCGATCGGGATGTGATGACTTACACCCAAAAGGAGACGACATGAGCCATAGACTTGATCAGGCATTTGAGCGAGTATTAGCTTATTTAGATCAGCATTTACATGAGCCGTTTGACCTGGGAATGTTAGCTGATATTGCCGATATACCACAAAGCCATTTTGAAGCGCTATTTTATGCGCTGTATCATATCTCCATTGACGCCTATGTAGAATTACTAAAAAGCCTAGAAGCCGCCCATTTATTAGGTTTTGCCAAGCAAGTTTCTCTGACTACAATCGCGGCTAAATTGGCCTATCGTAACGAACAGCACTTTATCGAATCGTTTACTCGCAGTATTGGTCAAAGCCCTCAATCATTCCAACAAGCGCCTGATTGGGGCAACTTTTTTGCTAAGCAACAACCGCTTAAATCGTTTCAAGCAGATGTTAGTCAGCAAGAGAAGCAACCCTCAGTTGATATTGTATCGTTTGATACGCAAGCATTAGCGGTGATGGAACATCATGGTGATCCGGCTTTATTACCTCAAACTATTGCGCGATTTATTGAATGGCGTCGACAGTTTGCTTTATCTCCTACAAGCGGTAGAACCTTTAATTTGCTTTACTCAAGCTCGGAGTTATCTGCTAAAACGCAATATCGAATTGATATTGGTGTATCGTTAAATACCGAGACACAAGCAAGGTTGAACCCTTTAGCGTTAGAATCGAGTCAGATTAAGCTCAAAGAGATCCCTCAGGGACGATGTGCGAGGGTTAAATACAATGGTGATGATAATGGTATTACGGCGGCAATAGGCTACCTGTATCGCGATTGGGTTAATGCGAATGATGTTACCCTAAGAGATTTCCCCTTATTTTTAGAGCGACTCGTGATTGCTGATAATGAGTTTGGTGACCCTCAGCCAAAACAACAGCAAGACTCACAACAAGTACTGATTTATTTACCGATTGTTTAACCTCAAACCATAAGCCATCACGGGCTGACCATGGTCAATAAATATTCACTTATTCACTATTAATATAGGGATCTAATGCTGACTTCAACCCTCAAAGAGCAGGTATAAAGGGCGTTTATTACTTGTGAGTCATCACTACTATCCGCATGAGGTTATTGAATCATGTCATCCCAGACAGGGTAATCTAGCCACGATAGCCTAAAAAGCTAAAAAGAGACAGATATGGGTGAATGGCAATTAAAGGTGAGGGCAACGACGAGATTTGGGCATTTTTGTGTGTGCCCGGCTCAAAAATAGTAAACATCTTTCAGGGCGGGACTGGAGTCATAAAAAAGCCGTAATGCAGGGCATTACGGCTTTTTACGTTAACGTGCTATAACTGAGCTTCTAGTTCACTTATGCTTCCTGTTCACTTATGCTATAGCTCAATCACATCAAACGTGACACTCGGATCAACGTCGGCTTCATAATCAATACCATCAATACCAAAGCCGAACAGTTTTAAAAACTCTTGTTTGTATTCATCGTAGTCAGTTAATTCACTTAAGTTTTCAGTGGTGACTTGCGGCCATAAATCACGGCAATGCTGCTGAATTTCTTCGCGAAGTTCCCAATCATCAAGGCGTAAGCGATTTTCGCTGTCAACAGCTGGTGTTTGGCCATCAACACGGTATAGGCGTTCACTGAATAAGCGGTAGATTTGTTCAATACAGCCTTCATGTAAGCCTTCTTGACGCATTTTCTTAAATACCATCGCGATGTAAAGTGGCATTACGGGAATTGCTGAGCTCGCTTGTGTCACCACACTTTTTAACACTGCAACGTTAGCTGAGCCACCCGTAACTGATAATTTGCTGTCAAGGGCGTGAGCTGCGCGGTCTAAATCCATTTTGGCTTTACCCAAGGCGCCATGCCAATAAATAGGCCAAGTCAATTCGGTACCAATGTAGCTATAAGCAACCGTTTTGCAATTGTCAGCTAATACGCCAGCTTCGCTTAGCGCACTCATCCATAATTCCCAATCTTGGCCGCCCATTACCGTGATGGTGTCAGCAATTTCTTGCTCAGTAGCAGGCTCTACAGAGGTATCAATAATGGTGTTTTTGTTGGTATCAACAGCCGTGGCAGTATACGTTTGGCCAATTGGTTTAAGTGATGAACGGATAACTTCACCGGTGTCTGGCAATTTACGAACTGGAGAAGCCAGTGAGTAAACCACCATGTCGATTTGACCTAAATCTTGCTTGATAAGCTCAATAACTTGTTGCTTTGCTTGATGGCTGAATGCATCACAGTTAATGCTTTTTGAATACAGGCCTTCTGCTTTGGCAAACTTGTCAAATGCCGCTGTGTTGTACCAACCGGCAGTACCGGGCTTAGTTTCAGAACTTGGTTTTTCGAAAAACACCCCGATGGTGGCGGCGTCGCTACCAAATGCTGAAGCGATACGAGAAGATAGGCCATAGCCACTTGAAGAACCGACAACCAGTACTTTTTTTGGCCCATTAGCCATTTTGCCTTTGGCTTTAATTAGTTCGATTTGTTCTTTTACGTTCGCTTCGCAGCCAACAGGATGAGTCGTGGTACAAATAAAGCCACGAATTTTAGGTTTAATAATCATATTTAAGCTTCTTCCTTTAACATTGGCTCTAGGATAAATAGTTCGGCGACTAAATGGCACTGATTTTTGCTAAAAAGGTCTCAAAACCATAGTGGTTGGAGCAGTTTAGCGCTTTTGCATAAATTGACTTTGCTCTTTAATGAGTCGCTGGGTGTATTCATGCTGTGGTGCGGTAAACAAGGCCTCAGTGGTGGATTTTTCAACCATATGACCATTTTGCAGTACCATAATTTTATCACTTACATGACGGATAATATTGAGATTATGTGAAACGAAAATATAGGATAAACCCATCTCTTTTTGGAGTTTTAATAGCAGATTAATAATTTGAGATCGAACCGATAAATCCAGTGCTGTCAGCGCTTCATCTGCAATAATAATTTTGGGATTAAGCATTAATGCCCGCGCAACGGCGACACGCTGCTTTTGGCCTTCTGAAATCATGTGCGGATAAAAGTCTGCGTGCTCGGGCAATAAGCCGACTTTTCTTAAGGTTTCAATGACCAAGGCTTTACGTTCCGTTGAATTTAATTGTGTATTAAATCGCAACGGTTCTTTAAGCAAGTTACCAATGGATAAACGTGGATTTAGCGAGGTGGTTGGATCTTGGAAAATCATTCTAATTAACCGACATCGCTGCTTTAAATTATGCGTTTCTAATGTTTCACCTTCAAAAAATATTTCGCCGCCACTACGTTGCTCTGCACCGACTAAAATTCGGGCAAGGGTACTTTTGCCTGATCCCACTGTTCCCACAATTGCCAGTGTTTCACCGCGCTCGAGTTCAAATGAGACTGGAGACAATGCCTGATAATATTGAGGTTTAAAACGCTTATAACCGGTTAAGTATTGCTTACTTAACTCAGTCACTTTAAGCAATGGTGTCGTCATCTTCTTGCTCACTTTTATAAGGGAAATGGCAGGCAAAATAGCGGTCTTTAATATGTTCAAGTTTAGGCTGTTTTACACAAGTTCGCTGCGCTTCAGGGCAACGTGGGCCGAGTCGACAACCCGCGGGTAAATGTTGCAGAGACGGTGCCGACCCTTGCAGTGTGGGTAAGTTAGCTTTGTGACGCATTTTTTTAGTATGATCAGGTAGGTTTTTTAATAATGCCCGCGTGTAAGGATGATAGGGCATGGCCACCATTTCGTTAACGGGTCCTGATTCCATAACCTGACCACTGTACAGAATGGTTAAGTTGTCACACCAATGCACCATGGTTTCGAGCTCATGGCTGACCAATAAAATGGACACATTTTGCAGTTGATTGAGTTGTGATAATAATCTAAAAATCTGCGCTTGAGTATTAAGCTCCATAGAGTTGGTTGGCTCATCGGCAATGAGTAGTTTGGGATGATTGGCGACAGCCATTGCAATCATGACTTTTTGGCATTCGCCTTCAGACAATTCCCATGGATAGCATTTCATTAGCATTTTGGGTTTTTTTATACCCACTTTGTGGAGCCATTTTTGCGCGTTTAAATAGGTCGCATGACTGCGTCGCCAAAAAGGAATATTTTTATTGGGCACCATAGCTTCAATTAATTGACTACCAATGGTTTTAACCGGATCTAAACTGCCTGAAGGATCTTGGAAAATCATCGCCATTTCGCTGCCCATTAGGCAACGCCGTTGTTTGGCATTCATTTCCAATAAGTTTTTTCCATCCCACATCATACGATCGGCAATAATATGCCAATTAGGACCCAACACCCCCAAAATCGCTTTGGCTAACAAACTGCGCCCAGAGCCTGATTCGCCAACCAGCCCATGAATTTCACCTGGGTTGATTGTCAAACTG
Source organism: Shewanella sp. T24-MNA-CIBAN-0130 (assembly GCF_040310185.1). NCBI lineage: Bacteria > Pseudomonadati > Pseudomonadota > Gammaproteobacteria > Alteromonadales > Shewanellaceae > Shewanella > Shewanella sp. T24-MNA-CIBAN-0130. The sequence continues at coordinate 81,054 of NZ_JBEOPP010000006.1, forward strand.
ACTTTTTCGAGCACTTTTACAATGCCCTCGGGGGTATCTAGTTCAATCGTGAGATTACGAATATCGAGTAAAGGCATAAGTTAGTTTCTTATCGGTGCAAGCGCAGAACGTAAACCATCACCAACTAAGTTAACCGATAACACGGTAAACAAAATGGCGATACCAGGGATACTTACGGTCCAAGGTGCGAGCAGTAAATTATCAAGCCCTTGTGCGACCATCGCCCCCCACTCTGGACTCGGTGCCTGAGCTCCGAGGTTTAAAAAACCGAGTGCAGCGATATCTAATATCGCCGCAGAGATTGCCATCGTGACCTGAATAATCACCACATCCCATACGTTGGGCATAATCACATACCAAAAAACTTGCAATGAGTTGGCACCGTCTAGTTTTGCTGCAGTGACATATTGTTTTTGTAGCTCTTCATGAACGGCTTGATGAATAACACGGACAAATTGTGGAACCATCGCGATCCCCACGCCCCAAAACACATTATTAAGTCCTGGCCCCATAACCGCGACCACTAAAATGGCCATTAATAATGAAGGAATAGAGAGGAGTGCATCTAATAAGTGACCCAGAATACTCGACTTAATACCGCGCATCATTCCTGAAAGCGAACCAATAATAAAGCCAAAAAACAGCGAAGCCGCCACAATAAGTAGTGACATACCAAAGGTTAATTGTACGCCGTGTAAGATGCGGCTAAAAATATCTCGTCCAAGATCGTCAGTCCCAAGAAAGTGTTCTACTGAACCGGCAGGATCCCATGATGGCGGCAATAGTAATACTTGTTGGTCTTGCATCTCGGCCGAATAAGGCGCGATGATCGGGGCGAAAATAGTTAATATTAATAAAAATATGACGGCCCATAGACCGATTACGGCAAATGGATTAGCCGAAAACGTTTTCCACATTCGCCACAGCGGTGAGGCAATATGATCTTCTTGGTAAATTTTAATTCGAGGCATACAATTCCTTTCTGCTCATTGGATTGATTGCGGTATGAAGCAAATCAATCAAAATGCTCAAGAAAATGATTAATAATGAGACAGATAAAATGCCTGCTTGAATGACGGTATAATCACGCTGATAAATGCCCGAAACTAACCAGCTGCCTACACCTGGCCACGAAAAGATAACTTCAACCACGATGCCATAGCTAGCAAACGATCCCAGCATTAAACCAATACTTTTTAGCACTGGAATTAAGGCGTTGGGTAATGCATGGCGCAACAGTATTTTAGCTGTGTGTAAACCTCGCGCTTCAGCGGCTCGAATATAGGTTTTATTCATTACATTTAAAATGGCTTGTCGAGTGATCCTCACCACCAATGTAAAGGGAAGTACCGCTAAAGTGACTGCGGGTAATATCAAGTGCAGTAAAGCATCATGAAATGCCGGAATGCGATAAGCAGAATCAGATAATAAGGTATCTATTAACATGAAGCCCGTGACAGGTTCAATTTCATAAAGTAAATTAATTTGGCCTGAAATCGGCAACCAGCCTAAATTGACTCCAAACCACATAGATAGGGTTAACCCCAGCCAAAATACCGGGATAGAATAACCCGTTAAAGTGACCGCTAAAATACTATGTTGAAGCGCTTTATTATTGCTTAAGGCAGCCAGAATACCTATGGGAACCCCAAAGAACACCGCAATAAATCCTGAAAATAACGACAGCTCAAATGAAGCAGGCAATACTGAAGCCAGTTCCTCTGAAACCTCTTGCTGCGAGTTACTGGATATCCCTAAGTTACCCGACAAACGCTGGCGTAAATAGGCAGTAAACTGCAATAATTGATTATCGTTTAATTGATAATCTTGTTCAATTTGCTGTTTTTGCTCAATCGTTGGGTACTGAATCCCCGACAGCGAGTAAGTTTTACTGACAGGAAATTGTCCCGATGCCATAAATAGCACTGCTATCATTAACAGTGATGTGGCCATAAACAGCGTTATGCGCCTAAAGAGGTAACGCCACATTTATTGGTTTTCCTCTTTTGTTTTGGTTGTTCCGGCAAATGAAATGCCGCCATAAGATCTAATTTGCATGCTAGTAATATTGTTCTTTTTCAAGACCACTTTTTTAGCGTGAGCAAGTGTCACCATAGGAACTTGATCGCTGATAATCGCTTCGGCGGTTTGATAAAAAACTTTACGTTCTGGTTGAGTTGAGACACTTTGGGCTTGGGTTAATAAGTGTTCAAAGTCTTTTTGGCACCAGCGAGAGCGATTATTGTTAGAGGCTAATGCTGCGCAGCTTAATAACGGGGTAAAAAAATTATCGGGGTCGCTATTATCAGCATTCCAACCAATGAGAACCGAATCATAATTAGAACTGGCTAACTTCTGGGTGAACACGCTCCAATCATAGCTAATGATATTAAGTTTTACCCCAATACGGGCTAAATCTGCCTGAATAAGCTCCGCTGTTTTCAGTGCGCTAGGATTATAAATCCGCGCCACAGGCATGGCCCACACATTAATGGATAAATTAGATACGCCTGCTTGTTGCAGTAAAGCTTTGGCTTTTTCAGGGTTATATTCATTAGGCGATAAGTTTTTCGAATAAGCCCATGATGCTGGAGGCAAAACCCCTGTAGCCTCTACGGCGGTATCATTATATACCACGTCTAAAATATTATTCTTATCGATAGCATGTGCAAGCGCTCGCCTTACCCTAACATCATCTAATGGCGGTTTTTGGGTGTTAAATGCCCAAAATGCCACGTTCAGTCCGGGTTTGGTATCGACAATAATATCCTTATGTTGGTTAAGTACTGCAAGCTCACCCGCTTTGGGCAATGATGAAACACTGCAGTCTCCGGTGATTAATTTGGCAATGCGCGCGGTGCTTCTTGGGGTAATATCAAACACCAATTGGTCTATCTCAACCGTGGGTCCCCAATAGACTGGATTCTTTTTATAGCGAATATATTCATTTTTAACATACTGATTGAGCTGAAAAGGTCCTGTGCCTACAGCGTAATAATCAATATCTTCAGGCTTGCCCTGGGCTAAAAGTTGATAACCATATTCTGCCGATAACACTACGGCAAAATCAGTGGCGAGATTAGATAAAAAAGAAGCATCTTTACGCACTAAATGAAAGATAACTTGGTAATCGTTTACTTTTTCAATTTTATCGATTAAATCAGCAAAACCTATACTTTGAAAAAATGGATAACCGGTTCTGCTGACTAAATGATATGGGTGCAAGGGGTCAATTATACGGTTAAATGAAAATAACACGTCGTCGGCATTAAAATCTCTTGTAGGGGCAAAGTGCCGCGTCTTATGAAAGCTAACATGCTCACGCAAGGTAAATAGATAACGTAACCCATCATCGGAGATTTGCCATGATGTTGCTAAGCCGGGAGTCATCTCGGCTTTTTGTTGGCTGTAATTCACCAATCTGCTGTAAATCTGATGTGAAGTGGCATCAATAGTGGTGCCAGATGTGACAAGCTGGGGGTTAAAACTTTCGGGATTACCTTCGCTACAATATACGAGACCAGAAGGTAATTGTGCTTGTCCGCATGCAGCCAACATAACGCTGGATAGACATAGAGACATCAGCTGGTACCAACGTTTTACTATAACAGGCATGGTGTGATCATATTTTATCGATTTTGAGTGGTTATTTTAACAGTGTTCATTGCATTGGGGCAATGAGCATATCCAAGCTTCATTCAGCTCTTATCGAGTAAGTTGTACTTTTTCAAAATACCACGAAGTTGATGATAGCTTAAGCCTAATAAATCGGCGGTTTTTTTCTGATTATACAGGCCTTCAGCCAATGCGCGTTGCAATAATTCTATTTCACTGTTTTCGGTATATTCTTTAAAATCTATTGGAAATTCGATGCTACTCAATACGGCTGATGTGTCGGTGTTAATACGGGACTCAATGGGCTCAGCAACAGAGGCCGTGGCATGTTCAATCTGCATAGCTTGACGTTCTCGGGTTTTGACTCTATTTACTGGACGGTAGGGTGATGCAAAAGGGTCTAAAATAATATGATCAATTTCTTGGCCATCAGTCCCTTCGCGATAAACACTTCGCTCGACGACATTTTTTAATTCACGGATGTTCCCTGGCCAGCTGTGCATCATTAATTGTTCTATCGCCAGCGGACTAAAACCGCCAAAATATTCCAGTGATAATTGTCTTGCCATGCCAATAGCAAAATATTCTGCTAATGTCATGATATCTTCGGTTCTATGTCTTAATGGAGGTAAGGTGATTACATCAAAGGCTAAACGGTCGAGTAAATCAGCTCTAAATTCACCATTTTCTGCCAAGGTCGGTAAATCTTCATTGGCGGCACAAATAAGCCGAACATCAGATTGAACTGTTTTACTGCCACCCACTCGTTCAAATTCACCATATTCGATGACACGTAATAACTTTTCTTGGATTAATCCCGAGGTGTTTGCGAGTTCATCTAAAAAGAGTGTTCCACCATCAGCGCGTTCAAAACGACCTTCGTGCCGACCTTTTGCGCCAGTAAATGCACCAGACTCATGGCCAAAAAGCTCAGTTTCGAGTAAATTTTCACTTAGTGAAGAACAATTAAGTTTAATAAAGCTTTGATCCCAACGAGGAGATAAGTAGTGTAGTCGTTCTGCAATTAATTCTTTGCCAGTGCCGCGCTCACCAATAATGAGCACAGGCTTGGATAATGGCGCGACTTTAGACACATGTTCTAATACTTCAAGTAATGCATTAGATTGGCCGATGAGATTATTTTGCTGAAATTGTTTACTCACAGTTAGCTACTCGCAAAATTGTTAGTGATTTAGACTAATAATTGGTGAAAATCATAATAAATGGCTTGAGTGTTAAAAGAAAGCAAAAGTTAAATATTTGTTTAAGTGTATGATATTATTTAACTTGTAAATATTGGCACGTAATGTGTATTACTAACTGCGACATCCACGTTAATTTTGAGGAACACATTATGGGAATTTTCTCTCGCTTCGCTGATATCGTTAATTCAAATATCAGCTCAATACTTGATAAAGCCGAAGATCCAGAAAAAATGGTCCGTCTTATCATTCAAGAAATGGAAGACACTATTGTTGAAGTACGTTCAACCTCAGCGAAAGTATTGGCTGAGAAAAAAGAATTACTTCGTCGGATTGCTCGTGTTCAAGAGCAGGTTCAAGATTGGCAGAATAAAGCTGAGTTAGCGTTATCCAAAGATCGTGAAGACTTAGCCAAAGCTGCTTTGAGTGAAAAACAAAAAACAGTTGGTTTACTGCAAGCTCTTGAAATGGAACTGCAAGTTGTTGAAGAACATGTTGCTCGTTTAAAAGATGAAATCGCTCAACTTCAAGAAAAATTGAATGATGCCCGTGCTCGTCAAAAAACCATCATTATGCGTAAGCAAACTGCCACTTCACGTTTAGAAGTAAAAAAGCAGCTTGATTCAAGCAAAATCGATGATGCGATGATGAAGTTTGAACAATATGAGCGTCGAGTTGAAGGGATTGAAGCACAGGTAGAATCATATGATTTAGGTAAAAAGAACGTTCTCGCTGACGAGTTTGCAGCATTAGAAGCAGAAGACTCTGTCAATGACGAATTAGCAGCATTAAAAGCAAAAATGAGTGCAAAAGCACAACCTAAATCTAAAGCATAAATTTATTCAGAGGTGAGTTATGGATATGGATCTTCTTATTGCACCAATTATCATCTTTATGGTGATTGTGGCACCTATCTGGTTGGTTCTTCATTATCGCAGTAAGCGACAAGTGAGCCAGGGACTCACTGAGGAAGAATTTAATCAGCTTAATGGTTTAATTGCTAAAGCTGAGAAAATGAGTAGTCGCATCGAAACATTAGAAGCGATTTTAGATACTGAATCACCAGAATGGAGAGCAAAACATGAGCTCAGCTAATGGTCGTACTTTATACCGCAACCCCAAAAGTGGTAAAGTGGCTGGGGTGTGTTCAGGTATCGCTGATTATTTTAACTTTGAAACATGGCTAGTACGTGTCATCGCTGTGTCGATATTCTTACTCGGTGGCTCAGGGTTTGTGTTTGTTATTTATATTGCCTTATGGATGATATTAGATATTAAGCCACAGAACTTACAACACAGAGATCAGCACAAAGATATTGAAGTTAAAAAGAAAGTTTGGCAAGCGGGTGAACCTGCAAAGCAAGCGTTGTTTGATGTTAATCGTCAATTTAATGGATTAGAAGTCCGTTTACGACGACTCGAAGAACATGTCACTTCAGACAACTTTGATCTTAAACGCCAAATAAATAGTCTTTAATCCTACTAATGGGCGGTTTTCCGCCCGTGTTTTTGGGGAGCCATCAGCCATCATGAGATTTTTAGATCGTTCCTTGTTTCACGTCACTCAAACCGCGCAATCTTTGGTTCATCGTAGTACCGACCGTCATGTTAGGTTAGCTGTGACTGGATTATCAGGTGCAGGTAAAACGGCTTTTATCAGCGGATTAGTTAACCAATTATTGCATGCCGGGAAAGGGGCCAAGCACAATCCTTTACCATTATGGCAAGTGGCGCGCGAAGGTCGATTAATTGCCGTCAACCGTGCCATGCAACCTGATTTAGATATTGCCAGTTTTGATTATCAAGGTGCAATAAATGCATTAAGCTCGTCGCCTCCCTATTGGCCCGCTTCAACCAAAAATATTACTGAATTACGCTTGGCGATTAAGTATCAGCCACAACAAGGCTTGTTAGCAAAGTTGACGGATACCGCAACCTTGTATGTCGATATTGTTGATTATCCTGGTGAGTGGTTACTTGATTTACCTATGCTTAAACAAGACTTTACCCATTGGTGTTTGTCGCAACAGGCCACCGTGACATGTTTAAGCCATTCACCTTTATTTGCGGCATTTAATCAGGCAGTAGAGCAGTTAGACTTAAGCCTATTAGCGGATGAACAACAACTTAAGCACATTGCTGATTTGTATCAAACCTTATTGGTTGATTTGGTTCGGCAACAGGGGTTTTATCACGCCCAACCAGGGCGTATGTTATTACCGGGTGAATATGAAAATACCCCGTTACTGACATTCTTTCCATTGATTACCTTGAGTCCAATTCAGCATTCGGAATTATCTGCAAGCTCAAGTGATTCAAATTATCACGTACTTAAACGGCGTTATGAACAGTACGTATCACAAGTCGTTAAGCCCTTTTATCGTGACTACTTTTCTCGATTTGATCGCCAATTGGTATTAGTTGATTGTTTAAATGCGCTTAATCATGGTCAGGCGCAATTTAATGACATGGGCCGTGCACTTAACAGCATTATGGAGAGCTTTCAATTTGGTCAGTCGAGTTTAATAAAACGTCTGTTTTCACCGCGGATTGATAAAGTTTTATTTGCTGCTAGCCAAGTAGACAGAGTGACCCGTGATCAACAGAGTCATGTGCTCAGTTTGTTAACCGCAATGCTACAACAAAGCCAGCATTATGCCAATTTTGAAGGCAGTGAAGTTGAAACCATGGCGATAAGTGCGATTAAGGCCACTCAACATGGGATGGTCAATATTGATGGTGTTCAACAAGAAGTGGTAAAAGGGACTGGGCTTGATGGTAAGAAAGTGACCTTATATCCTGGCGATGTTCCGGCATCATTACCTGATGCAGAATTTTGGCAACAACAAGGATTTAGTTTTAGTGCTTTTCTGCCGCCTAATTTAAGTCATATTCATGATCACAATCCGCAATTTGAACACATTCGTCTCGATCACCTTTTAGAGTTCCTATTAGGCGATAAATTGTCTTAATGGATTTATTTTGAGCAATAATTTGGGCCTTAGTTATGAATGAATCTACACATAGTTCGCCGATAAAGAAATCGCAAATATTTACGGAGTCAGACTTAATCGTGACTCAAGAGGCGCATTCCAAAGCGGATCCTATTAAGCCCGCTAAACCGTTTGAAGACATTGACTTTATTTGTGAGAAATCCTTAATAGAATTACCAGCCTCAATGGAAGACAGCATTAAACCTGCAACACCCAAGCGTTGGTCACTATTGGCAAGATTATCGATTATTGGTTTGGTGTTCTTCGTCATAGTTCAAACCGTGATGGGGTTAATTGACTCTCTTCAGCAAAGTCCGTGGTTATTTGGTTTTTATGCAACAGTGTTATCCATTGTTAGTGTATGGGCGATGGTGTTGACCCTTAAAGAATGGCGTAAATTAGTTAATCTTAAAAAGGTGAGTGACCATCAAGCGAAAGCTGAACGGTTGTCGCAAAGCATGCAAATGGGTGAAGCTAAACAATTTCTGGCACCAATATTAGCCAAATACCCAAATAACGAGGCAAAGCAACAATATCTACAAGCCTGTAGCCATGAACATAATGATGCTGAAATCGTTGTATTATTTGAAGATATTGTGTTGTCTGAACGTGATCTACTTGCTAAAAAGCGAGTTAATCGTTTTGCTGCAGAGTCGGCATTATTATTAGCGGCCAGTCCGCTCGCCGCGCTGGATATGGCTATTATTTTGTGGCGTAATCAAAAAATGATCAATGAAGTCGCTGCTATTTATGCGATTGAGTTAGGTTATTGGAGTCGGATAAAACTTATTCGTAGCATTGTGGTTAATCTTATTTACGCGGGGAGCACAGAGGTGATTACCGATTTAGGGACCCAATTATTATCGGTGGAAATGACCGGCAAGTTATCTGCCCGAATTGCACAGGGGCTCGGTGGCGGTTTACTTACCGCAAGACTCGGTTATCAAGCTATGAGTTTGTGTCGCCCTATTGCATTTAATAAACACAATAAGCCTAAATTATCCCACGTTCATCAGCATTTATTGGGTGAATTAAAGCAGTTTACCTCGTCAATGATGTCCAAAAACAAATCGAAACAAACTCAGCCTGTTGATAAGAACGAATAAAATATGTGTTTTTTTTGTACAATGTGAGTTTATTGACTACAGTTAGCCTCCGATCCGGAAACCCTACGCGTTCCGAATCGTTCGAGCTTGGTAATGGAGAAGGACGCATACCAGCAAATTAAGGACAGAAAGGAGAATCTAATGAAATCACCATTGACATTAACTGCAATATTTATGGGTTTATGCTGTTTGTTAAGCAGTCATTCTTACGCCGCAGAAACGGCAAAAACAATGGCAGAACCTACACAGAAAATGACAAAAGCGATTAAAAAAAAATCAACTGATATGCAAAAGGTCAATATCAATAATGCCAGTGTTGAGGAATTACAAGCCCTCAAAGGTATTGGTCAAGCGAAAGCAAAAGCGATAGTTGATTATCGAACCAAAAATGGCAAATTCACCGATTTACAACAGTTAACCATGGTGACAGGTATTGGCGATAAGCTAGTGAGCCAGAATACCGAGAATATGAGTTTCTAAACGAGACTGTTATTAAAAATTAGAATTAAAACTAAAACGGAAGCAATTGCTTCCGTTTTTTTTCGACGCTGCATTACTTACTGAGCATTTAACGCTTGGCCATTTGTGTCGATAGAGCCATTGCCCATCAAAAATAAATAACTAGGCATAATTTCTTGTGCTGTTTTTAGGGTTTTTGGATCTTCACCAGGATAAGCCTTTGCCCGCATTTCAGTGCGAGTTGCGCCAGGATTAATACTATTAACTCGTACCGAAGTGTTATCACACTCATCGGCTAATACTTGCATCATTCCTTCGGTGGCAAATTTAGAAAAAGCATAAGGTCCCCAATAAGCTCGACCTTTACGGCCAACACCGCTTGAAGTAAACACAATTGAAGCATGCTCGGCTTTACGCATTATAGGCAATAATGACTTGGTCATGATGGCTTGAGCCGTGACATTAACCTTTAAAATGGTTTCAAGAGAGGTTAAATCAATATGCTCAAATGGGCCTAATGCTCCCAGTTGAGATGCGTTATGCAATAAACCATCTAAATGACCAAACTGCTCAGCAATGGTGTCTGCCATATCAATATAATTCTGTTCAGTCGCGCCTTTCATATCTAAAGGCACAATGGCAGGCTTTGGATAACCCGCATTGACAATTTCATCGTATACGTTTTCGAGTTTTTTGACGGTCTTACCGAGTAAAATTACCGTTGCGCCGTGTTTGGCAAATTCGATTGATGCTGCACGACCAATCCCGTCTCCAGCGCCCGTAACTAAGATTGTTTTGTTATTGAGTAAATCTTTTGCAGCTTGATATTCCAACATGATTGATTATTTCCTCTTAGCGCAATCGCCCGTCAAATCTAGTACCGGATAAAAAATAAACGACCGTTTGAAACAAATGATTAATAATTGTATGCCAATAGGTCATACGTATGTAACAAACTTGTAGCTAACTCAATAATTTTACGTTAACTTGAGAATAGTTAAGGACTAACATAAGTCCTTATGGTCGCATGATTGGACTTATTGTGACTAGTTTTTGGGGAAAAAAAATTATTAAAACAAGATTTGGGGAAAAAAGATGAAAAGACTCATTTTGGGTGTTGCAATAACATCTGCTCTTGGCTTAACAGCATGTGGTGGTGACAGTTTTAACGAAGCCGTAGCGAATGCTGAGCCGTTAGTGCCTGTTTCACATATGCAGTTTGATCCTGCTAATAGCCTAGTACCATTACCAAACGATTTACTTTTTAGTGGCACAACCGATGGCACATTATCTATCCCTGGCGAGGCCAGCGGTAACTATACTGATCCTCAAATCGCATTAGGTGCATTAGATGGCTGGTCAACTAGCTCACCTATTACGGTTACTGTTGAACTTGCTAATGATTTACAGGGCAATGCGTTAACGTTGGATGCAGCCTCTGTGTTTCAACCGGGTGCGGTGCGTATGTTCGAAGCGACGGTGGGCGGAGCATTATCAAGTGATGCTGAGTGTCAATCAGCACCTTCAGTTTCTGCCTGTAAAGTGGGTGAAGAGCTTCAATTTGGCGTTGACTTTGTATCAAAAGCATCAGGCAATAAAGTTGCCATCGTACCGCTTAAACCATTAAAAGCTGGCCAGTCTTATATCTACGTGACTACCGATCTTATTCAAGATTCGTTAGGCCGTGGTATTGCTCCGTCTACTACATATGGTCTGTTAAAGTTAGATTTTGAAACTCAGCAGCTTGAAACAGAACAACAAAAAATGCTCCAGTATCTCGTTAACAGTTATGAGAAAGGCGTTGCTGCAACACATGGCGTTGACCCTGAGTCGATTAGTTTTTCAGGCTTATTTACCACTCAGTCCGTAGCTGATGTGTATGAAACCACTAAATTATTGATGGCGTCTAACCCAGCCTATATGCCTGCATTTGCAGAAGCGATAACGCCAACGGGATACACTGTTGCTCAGGCTGCGGGATTAACTGTAGAAGACGGTGCAGCATATGTTGTTGCTGACATGGCCGATCTTTACACCGCAAAAATTAAGCTGCCTATTTACGGTGATTGTTCATCTGCAACTTGTACTATTCCAATCATCGATGGTGCCCCAACAGCCCCCAATGGTCGCTGGTTTGCTCAAGGCGACAGCCCGGTATCAGTATTATTAGCACTACAGGCCGGTACATTAAGCCAAGCTAATTATTTTGCCCAAGCATCTGACAACGGTGTTGACCCTCAAGCAGCGTTGAGCAACCCAGCACTGCTTGCAGGTAAGCAGTGGAAACTTGACGATGGTACTGCAGCTGACACCACTAAACATTTAACTAAGTTTAATCCTATTCCGGCTATCCAAGGTTATGAAACTGTTGCCGTTCAAATTACCTTACCCAATGCGGCTAAGCTTGCCGCATTTACTGCTGCTCAAGGGGGTACGTTTGTACCACCAACCAGTGGTTGGCCAACAACGATTGCACTGCATGGTTTAGGCGGTGGTAAAGAAATGGCGCTTGCTTATGCCGGCACTTACGCTGCTGCTGGTGTTGCCACTATCGCGATAGATATGCCATTACACGGTGCCCGCTCATTTGATTTAGACAAAGACGGCATTTATGAAATATCTGCTACAGATCCTTCATTTGGTCCGGTAGTGGGTACACCTGATGCGTTTACCAATGGTAACCCATTAGTGTTTGTCAATATTTCAAGCACACTGACAGTACGTGACAATTTCCGTCAAGCAACCTTAGACCATTTAGGTTTAAGATTATTATTGACTGGAATGGCGCAACAACTCGCTGCGGCAAGTCAACCTCAAGTATTTGATGTATCTAAAATGAGTGCTCAAGGTTTGAGTTTAGGAGGCATTGTGGGTACCACATTCTCAACCTATGCGAGTACCGGATTAGTTAATCCTATGACGGGTGATGCTTTACCTAACGCTTATGCAATTAATGCAGCATCGTTAGTGGCGCCATCGGGTGGTTTAGCGGGTGCTTTTGCTGGATCTGCGGCGTTTGGGCCAGTGTTGTTTAGTAACATTACTGCCTCTAGCACTTTCATGGATCTTGTGACGGCGGCTAATACAGCAGGTTATGAGCCTGGTACCCCAGAATACGCAGCATTAGTGCAGGCGGTTTATGCTGGCTTTATTCCTACCTTTGCGTTTGCAGTGCAAACGGCTATTGATTCAGCAGACCCGATTAACCATGGTGAGAAATTAGCGTCTACCGGTTTACCTGTGCACCTGATCGAGATTGTCGGTGATGGTGCTGGTAATTTACCAGACCAAACCTTACCTAATAGTGTTGAAGGTTTCCCATTGTCGGGTACTGAACCATTAATAGCTTCGTTAAGCCTAGATTGTGTTGATACAACAACGCCTGGTTCTGGTGCGGTACGTTTTTCTAAAGGTCATCACAGTTCGATTGTGAGTCCTGGTGAGACACCTGCAACAGATGGTATGGCAATGCAAGCTACTGTTGAAATGCAGTCTCAAGTAGCAGGTTTTGCAAAAACAGCTGGTTTAGGACAAGCGACGATTGTTGTGAATAATAGTGATGTGATCCAAAGTTGTAACTAATGCTTACTAATTAGTATGTAATATCTTAAAAAACCCAGCAATTAGCTGGGTTTTTTATTGTCTACTTATTGGTTATTGCTGTTAAAATACCGCAGATTGTCATCCCTGTATGGAGCGAAATTTGGAATTTTTATATGAATACGGCCTGTTTTTAGCAAAAGCGGTAACAATTGTTGTCGCTATTTTAGCGGTAGTAATATTTGTACTGGCTAGCAGCATGAAAAACAAATCTGATAAAGGTGAGTTAAGACTGACTGATATTTCAGATGAGCTGCTGCAACTTAAGCACCAGTTAAAAGAAGAGTTACTGCCTAAAAAGCAATTTAAAGCCTATGAAAAGCAAGTGAAAGCAGACGAAAAAGCCGCTGAAAAACAAGCTTTAACCAAAGGCAAAGTGTTCGTTATTGATTTTAAAGGCAGTATTGATGCCAATGAAGTCGCGTCATTACGTGAAGAAGTCACCGCTATTCTAACCATTGCTGATAAAGATGACCAAGTGTTGGTGAATGTTGAAAGTGGTGGCGGTATGGTTCATGGATATGGTCTAGCTTCAAGCCAATTAGATCGCTTGCGTCAAGCTAATATTCTGTTGTCTATCTGCGTGGATAAAGTGGCGGCGAGTGGGGGTTACATGATGGCGTGTGTGGCAAACAAGGTGTATGCCGCTCCTTTTGCGATTGTCGGTTCTATTGGCGTAGTGGCACAGGTTCCTAACTTTAATCGCTTGCTTAAAAAGCATGATATTGACTATGAGCAGCACACTGCCGGTGACTTTAAGCGTACCTTAACCATTTTTGGTGAGAATACCGATGAAGGCAGAGCTAAGTTCCAACAAGAACTCGAAGAAACTCATGTATTATTTAAAGAGTTTGTTGGCCGTTACCGTCCCAATATGGACATTGCCAAAGTGGCAACAGGCGAACATTGGTATGGACAACAAGCCATTGATTTAGGGTTAATTGATGAAGTATCTACCAGTGATGATGTGATTTTAACTTTAGTTAAGACCCATCAAGTGATCAAAATAAAGTATCAAATGAAGAAAAAGCTGGCTGATAAAATTGCCCATGGTGCATCATTATCAGTAAATACCGTGATGAATCGTTTAGCTGAGCGTAACCAGTCGGTGTAGCATTACATTGTGAGTGATTGGATAGATCAAAAAACGACAGCTCATGCTGTCGTTTTTTTATGCTAGAAAAACCTCAATATGATTAGGCTTTGTAACTGATGTGTTGATGAAAACGTAAAATAACATCTGCATGTTCTTTATCGATGTCTAGCTCATTAGTAAAGAGACGTAAAGCGTCTTCTACTTGGTTCATGAAGCGGCCATAACCTTCGTCTGTTTCATCACTTTTACCCGCTACAATGACAAACCGGAAAGCATCTACAAGCTTATTGGCATCCCAGTGGCAAATAGGTTCAGGTGATTCAGTGTGAGGGTCAAACCCGATCATCTGAAACTCGTTGGTGCTGGTTAATTGCTCATACTTACTGTTACGTACAAGTGGCAACTTACCGTTAGCAACAACAGCAACACGATTTAACTGCTTACTGCTTGTCGCTTTGAAAAACTTATCGCATAAATTTTTATACAGACTTGAAAAATCAGTTGTATCATTTGCAAGCAATTGCTTTTTGATACGACGCTCAACCGGAATGTTAATGGTGACATAATTAAGCGTGCTCACATCGTCTGGTAGCTCGCAGTGACGACGATGATAGCGGCTGTCTACTGCGCGTAATTTATAGCCGTATGTTTCTTTGAGCCCCTTGGATTTTGCAAAAAAGTCATATGAAAGATGCTGGTGGTCACGCACTTTAATCGGTACATCTTTGACGGGTAATAACGGTTTTAACTCAGCAATAAATTTTTGCACATGAGAATGGAATTCAGCTGAATGGCTACGAAGATCTTTACCTGTGGCTAAAAATACAATTCTGAGCTTTCTGGCTCGAAAACCTGCAACGCTGTGCAAACTGTTTGCTTCATGATGGGCTGGATTATAGAAAAAACGTAATTGCTCTTCTGAGTTTAAGCAATAGGCTTCGTTGTGGAAGCGTACCATAGGTAATTTGTCGGTGGTGACAACGTGGACGTTGTACAATTCTTGCTTTTCAGCTAATTGATAAACTAATTTACTGAATTCATCGTAACAATTTTCTAAATCACTGTATGCGTTAAGATATTCATCGGTTAACGGGAAACCAATGGTAATGTATTGATTTTTACGTGTTGCGGTTGGCAAGTATACTTTTTTTTGACGACTGACGGACATATTATTTCCTTATTGCCTTAGTTGTTGTCTAAAGTTTATCGTTATTTATTTATTGTTATTTATTCACTGTTAATTATTCATGGTTATCTAATGTGCTAGCTGTGCTCATTTTAAACATTGGAGCTTAAATTAAAATGACTTTCGATCACTTTATTAAAAAAAAATTAACATTTTGAGCTAAAGTCAAACAAACTGAGCGATTTACTCTACTAGTGCCTGAGTGATCCAAGGTAACATCCACTGCGTAATCATCGGTTGAGCCTGTTCATTAGGATGAATGCCGTCGCGTTGCATTAATGTTTTATCGATGGCGATATCTTGCATAAAAAACGGTATCAGCTTAATCGCGTATTCTTCGGCTAATTGATGGTAAGTCTGAGTAAAAGAGCTGGTATATCGGGGACCGTAATTGGGTGGCACCATGATTTCAGTCAGTAAGACTTTGGCGCCATGTTGCTGGGATAGGTTAATGATTTTTGTAAGATTTGATTTCAATTTATCGGGTGGAAAACCACGCAGGCCATCATTGCCTCCTAACGCAATTATAATTAGATCGGGTTGGCTTGACCTCAGTAAACTCGGGAGTCTACGTAATCCACCCGCGGTGGTTTCACCACTCACCGAACCGTTAATAATGTGGGCGTTTGGCAGTTCATCACGGAGTAATTGTACCCAGCCTTGGTTTTCTGCCATACCATAGCCTGCACTTAAACTATCACCTAATATCAGAATCGTGGCAGCATAGGTTGGTGCGCACATCATTATCACTAAAAGCACGCTAGTAAGTACGCGTTTAAGTGACGAATATAAGAAGGATTGTATGTCTAATAATATCGATCGAAATATCAGTGCCATTACTGTAACTAACCTCAATAAAACTGTCGTGACCCAAGAGGGAGAGTTGACTATCCTCAACGGCATTAATATAGAAGTCAAGCAAGGAGACAGTATAGCCATTTTGGGACCATCAGGTTCAGGTAAGTCGACACTATTGGGATTACTTGCGGCGTTAGATACGCCTACCTCAGGTGAAATTGTATTAGATGGCGTAGCATTATCAGGCTTAAATGAAGAGCAAAAAGCTGCGCTACGGAAACAAAAAGTCAGTTTTATCTTTCAGTCATTTATGTTGGTCGATACGTTAACGGCCCTAGAAAACGTGATGTTACCTGCTGAGCTTGCTGGGGTGAAAGATGCCAACCAAAAAGCCCAATCGATGCTCGACCGAGTCGGTTTATCTCATCGATTAAATCATTTACCCAAACAATTGTCCGGTGGGGAGCAGCAACGTGTCGCCATCGCACGGGCGTTTATTTGTGAACCCAAAGTCCTGTTTGCAGATGAACCGACAGGTAATTTAGACAGTGTTAACGGTGATAAAATCGCTGATATGTTATTTGCCCTCAATCAAGAGAGTGATACTACGCTTGTGCTGGTGACCCATGATTTACATTTGGCCAAACGTTGTGCTCGGCAATTAGTGATGGAAAATGGTCATTTGTCAGAACCCTATTTAGATACCAGTGTGACCGAACATAAGCATTCACAGCCTTTAGCGGAGGTTAATTAATGGAATGGCAAATTGCGTGGCGATTGTTTAAACGAGAACTGGCTCAAGGGCAGTTAATGCTTATTGTATTGGCCATTACGTTAGCGGTGTTATCAGTAACGGGCCTTGCGCGGGTGAGTGAGCGTTTACAAGTGGCCATTAATGGCGAAGCCGCTAACTTTATTGCCGCCGATCGTATTATTGATTCGCCGGTTGAACTTGACCCACAATTGCTGACACTGGCAGATAAAATAGGCCTGGCTCACGTCACGAACATGCAATTTAACTCGATGGTATATTCGGGCAATAAGTTTCAGTTAGTCACGGTAAAAGCGGTAGGTGATGGTTATCCGTTAAAAGGCGATATAGAGCTGAGTAACGGTATCACTAGAGCACTGCCACAAACGGGTCAAGCTTGGTATGAAAACCGTTTAGGTGGTTTGCTTGGCTTCCCAAAAACCATTGAATTGGGCAATAGTGAGTTATCGCTTACAGAAGAGATTAGCCGTTTACCTGATGCTGGCTTTAATCCGTTTGCCTCCTCGCCGGTGTTACTTATCCGTTTAGATGATGTGGCGGCAACCGGCATTATCCAACCGGGCAGCAGGGTGACTTATTTATACCAATTTACCGGTAATGCTGAACAACTAGTGGCGTTTGAACAGCAAGCCAAACCTCTACTGAATAACAGCCAGCGCTGGGTGGATGTGCAATCGGGAGATTCTCCTATTGCCTCAGCAGTGCAGCGTGCTGAGCGCTTTCTGTTGCTCGCCAGTCTACTCGGCATTGCTTTAGCGTGTGCCGCGATTGGCATAGCCGCCCAGCGTTATTGTCAGCGTCATTATGACGTAGTGGCCATGCTAAAAACCTTTGGTGCTTCGGGTCAGCAAATTCGAGTATTATTTGGACTGCATTTGTCGTTAGTCACACTACTGGGTATTGTCCTTGGTTTGCTGGGCGGGGTATTGCTCGACCTTGGGATTACCGCTTTTTTACCGGCCGAAATCGCCGCTTACTCACCCCCGTATTTCCGCCCCATATTATTAGGGGTTAGCACGGGATTGATCAGCGCATTTATGTTTTCCGCATATCCATTAATGCGTTTATTGGCCATTCCGCCGTTAAGGGTATTGCAACGTCAATTAGAAGGCTTGCAGCTAGGCATGTGGTTGCATCTGTTATTAAGCTTGGCTGCGATGGCCTTGTTGGGTTATTTATATTCAAGAAGTTTAGCGTTGACCATGACGGTGGTACTCGCGGTGATGTTGTTGGGAGTCTTATTGAGTGTGCTGGGGTTTGTGATGATCCGCTTTGGTCATGGCATTGGCATGAAAACCACTAATCCTTTTCAATTGGCTTTAGCCGGACTTCGTCGTCGTGCGCGGCAAAACGCAGTACAGTTGGTTGGTTTTAGCAGTGCACTGGTATTGCTGTTAACCATATTAGCGTTGCGCCAAGATTTACTCAATGAATGGCAGAAACAGTTACCTGAAAATGCCCCCAATTACTTTTTAGTCAATATAGCGCCAGAAGATGCTAAGCCACTTGATGACTTTTTAACCCTCAATCATATTAAAGCAACCGATATTTATCCTGTGGTTCGTGGGCGACTGACTCACATTAACGACGAGGAATTGATTTCAGGTAAGCAGGCAGAGAACGGTGTTGAAGGGCGTGTGGGTATTTCACGCGAACTTAATTTAACCTATCGTGAAACCTTACCGCCGAATAATACCTTACTCGAAGGCGCATTTAACCTCGCTGGCGATGATGTGTCGGTCGAGTCTGGTGTGGCAGATCGACTCGGCATTGTAATGGGGGATACACTAACTTACCTCATCGATAATCAATCATTTTCGGTTAAGGTTGCCAGTATCAGGCAAGTGCATTGGGAAACCTTACAACCCAATTTCTTCATGATCTTCACCCCTGAAGCACTCGCGCCGTTTGCTTATACTTCTATGGCAAGCTTTCATCTAAATGAT
This sequence comes from Shewanella sp. T24-MNA-CIBAN-0130, assembly GCF_040310185.1. NCBI lineage: Bacteria > Pseudomonadati > Pseudomonadota > Gammaproteobacteria > Alteromonadales > Shewanellaceae > Shewanella > Shewanella sp. T24-MNA-CIBAN-0130. Next base: position 99,827 of record NZ_JBEOPP010000006.1, read on the forward strand.
GCGCAATTGGCGGCCGATGGAAGCCTGCTTAGCGCAAATCAAGTGGTATTGCAGTTAATTCAACAATTCCCCACGGTATCGATTATCGATGTCGGAGCGATTGTTCGGCAGTTACGGCAAATCATTGAGCAAGTGTCATTGTCGTTGTCTTTGGTGTTGGTATTAGTGTTACTGGCCAGTGCTTTGGTGTTGGTTGCGCAAACGGAGGCGGGAATGGCGACTCGGCAGCGAGAGCTCGCCGTGTTGCGTACTTTTGGCGCCTCCGGTTGGCTGCTACGCGCTTCAACGGGATTTGAGTTTGCCATACTCGGTGCTATTGCTGGCTTGTTGGCGGTGATTGTGGCCGAGTTTGCCTTGTTTATGTTAAAAACCCAAGTGTTTGATCTGGTGGTTTATATGCATTGGCCATGGTGGGTATTAGCCCCTGTTGCGGGGGCGGCAATTGTGTCGATATTAGGTATTTGGCGCTGTAGGCAATTACTCAATATGTCCTGTAGTGACATGCTCAAAGCCGGTTAGGTTGGCACCAAAAAAGGAGATGATGATTCATCTCCTTTTTTACTTCGTTAGTCGGGTTACTTTTTTTGTCTTGGTTTGTATTGTGTAGGACAATAACCTCTATCAATGCCTAGAGGACGTAATTTAAGGTGTTTGGTTTTACGGCCACTGACACGTGATCGCCATAACTTAAAACTATTAGGTTTAAGCGCTAGGCGCATCAGTTTGATCACATTGGACTCGCTTAAGCCGTAAAGGTGTTCAATGGCTTCAAATGGGGTTCGGTCTTCCCAAGCCATTTCAATAATTCTTGAGGTATCTTGAGGTGGTAGCATTGCTTTTCAACGTCTTGATTGGGTTTGCAGACTAATACGTTAGTCGATTCAGTTTAGATTAGTGCGTTAAGGTAAATGTGCGACAGAAAATTAGCCTTGAGCCAATTTTTTTATTCACCGTGGAAAGGTTGATGCGCCTTGACCGATTTGGGTGTAAAAGTGCTGAATTATCTTTGCAACAAGGCGTGTGCTGTATTCATCAAGCAAAGGTCTGCTTTAATGAGCTTGTGGTATTAGATGGGGCAACTCAAGTTTATGAAAATAATCATATTAAATTGGATGGCAATAAGCTGACCTGCCGGCCTTTTCGATATTAATGGTCAATAAGTCTGCTAATGCCCTTTGTTCTAATGTCGATGGCGTATATTCGACATTTTTTTCTTTAGTGGATATTGAGCGATTATCACAATGACATATTGCTGGGCGGTTAGATGCAGATACTACCGGCTTAGTACTTATTACCGATGACGCTCGTTGGACCTCAATATTACCTTACCCTCCAAGCTGTGTTGCAAAGTATACCGGGTCACATTAGCTTCGGATTATTAATCAGGCAAGCACTTGTTTAACCACTTAATCGTTTTTAAGTTGGCTTGATGTATAATTACGTTATATTGATTAGATCTCGGTGCCGATCACAGGGAGTGTAGTGGTTAATTTCGTGATAAAACAGTGTAAAGAGCTGAATGATTTATGACTTAGTCCACCATGATACTTAGTTTTAGGGGCAAATATTGTCAATGGAACATAAAACACCACTCTCATATCATTTTAAAGACAAACATATATGGTTTGACATGACCATGTTGGCGGCTTTGTTTGTGGTGGCGGCCTACGTTCCGCTATTAAAAATTGTTCCTTTAGTTGCCTGTCTAGAGTTATTCAGCTTTTTTAGTTTTCACTTACTAGCAAAGCGAAGTCGCTTCCAGTTACAGGGCTTTCTGGGGGGATTTATTTCCAGCACGGCAGTTTTTTTACAAATATTGAATGATAAAAAATTTGCAACAACAAGTGAACGTGACTTGCTACTGACATTGTTGTTTGCCTTATGTTCTATGTTACTGGAATGCCTATTTATTATCTTTTTTTTGGCAGATCAATTACCTTTTACTTTTTATATCCCCTTTGTCACGCAATTATTGTTTTTTATTACGGCGATTATATATGTGCAGATTCAATCCAATTTACTTTTTTTAAGCAAGCAATCAGGACAACCTACAGTTGATATTGAGCTATTAATTGATCATCCGATAAATTGGAAAAATGTTGCTAAGCTATCTATTTTTATCCTCGGACTTGTTTACGCCATGCATTTTATAGGCAGTGAACTTGGTCTCTCGCGAGAGATCAGTACTTTGCTTGTGTCATTTTTTGAAGCTCATGCCATTCTTGTATCTGTGATGACCGAATGGTCTATGAATCCACAGGATATTGATTTAATGAATTTATTGTTGTTAATTTTACTCGGTAACACCATCAGTAAATCGTACTTGGTATTTAAAGGAAGCAATTTTTCTCACAAAGGGTTTTTTATTGCAATGATGTTTATGGGGTTTGCGTTAAGTGTCGGTGTTACATTTATTGACGCTTTTTTACTTGAGTAATGTGTTTGCTATTACCCCTAATAATACAAACAGCACTTGACGTCTGTGGCATAATCCCCTCAAGTAGCCAATAAAAAATGATTATCCCACGTTAAGGTTATTTATGCGTCTTGATCGATTTATTTGTAAAAGTACTGAGTTATTAAGGTATGACGCGATCCAACTAATTCATAGTGGTGAGGTGTTGGTTAATGGTGTGGTTGTTAGGAATGAAGCTGTTCAGGTTCATGAAAATAATGAAGTTAGCTTAAACGGTCAAAAGCTTGCAGCTCGAGCTTTTCGTTATATGTTAATCAATAAACCAGCCAATACTCTTTGTTCGAATGTCGATGGTGTCTATCCGTCGTTATTTTCGTTAATTGACGTCGAACGCCCATCTGAGTTGCACATTGCCGGACGATTAGATGCCGACACAACCGGATTAGTGCTTATTACCGATGATGGTCGTTGGACATTTGCTATAACATCTCCGTCTGGACAATGCCATAAAGTTTACCGGGTTAAATTAGCTAAGCCGATAGCCGCAAATGCTTGTGAGTCTTTTTTACAAGGCATTGCTTTGCAAGGGGAACAAGAGCTGACATTACCGGCGCATTTGCTCATTATCACACCTCAAGAAGTATTGCTGACTTTAACGGAAGGCAAGTTTCATCAAGTAAAGCGTATGTTTGCTGCTATTGGTAATAAAGTGTTGTCTCTTCATCGTGAAAGTATTGGTGCTGTGAGTGCCGATGTAGCAGCAGGGGAGTGGCGTTATTTAACCGATGTGGAAATTCGCTCATTTGGTGATAAATGACTCTGCAGTCATATTACGCCTCTGCCAGATAATCTGTATCCCCACCAAGCGATTGCATAACCATCAGTTATTATCTGAATTCGGGTGTAAACCATTCCAGATTTACCCGCTAAATTATCAAAAATAAATCTTAACAGACTAAATATGCCACTGCTTAGGCTAAGATCCTATAATCAAATAAGGTGCGATTAATAGATAATTTTATGAGTTTGTTGATAGATTTATCCCAGTAGATATTTACAGATCTCGATTAGAATACCTTAACTAGTCGCTTTTTTATTGACCCCCCCATCATCGCAAGTGTTTTTGATAATATAAAATTATTAAAATAATACTAATTGAAAATTTAACGCTACAAAAAATAATAGCTATACTTTCTTTATTGAAACTAACCACCCAATAGTAAGGAAGTCATAACATGGTTTATCCTCGTACATTTAGCCACATTGGTATATCAGTACCAGACTTAGAAGCCGCCGTTAAGTTTTATACAGAAACGCTAGGGTGGTACATCATTATGGAGCCTACGGAGATTGTTGAAGATGGATCGGCAATCGGTGAAATGTGTACTGACGTATTTGGTGCCGGTTGGGAGCACTTCCGTATTGCTCATCTATCAACGGGTGACCGTATTGGTGTTGAACTTTTTGAATTTAAAAACCAACAGAACCCAGAAAACAACTTCGAATATTGGAAAACGGGTATCTTCCATTTCTGCATACAAGACCCCGATGTAGAAGGACTAGCAGAGAAGATTGTTGCTGCGGGTGGTAAAAAGCGTATGAAGGCTCCTCGTTACTATTATCCAGGTGAAAAACCATATCGTATGATTTACATGGAAGACCCTTTTGGTAATATTTTGGAAATTTACAGCCACAGTTATGAGTTGACTTATGCAGATGGTGCTTATAAATAAAGCGTATTTATACACTATAGGAATGTGAGGGGATTTAAGGTTCATGGATAACTTTGTGTGAGCGAGCGTATAATTTATTACAGATTAGATAATGAAAAAGACCACCATTTTAGGTGGTCTTTCTATTTTAATCTAGGTCTGCTAAGTCATCACCTTTAATGGGTGCCAATGCCAATAACCTTCGATATTAATCAGTGAGTAAACTTAACCTAAAATTTGTAATCCGTTAGGCTATTGGCTTTAAATGCGTCAATCATTTTTTTTAAATGAGGTTATAAACCGTTTTTATACTTCAATATAAAATTAAGCTTCAGCGTCTACATCCGTAACTGAAATACCAATATGTGAAAAACTACTTAGATATTTATTATTCAATTTAACCGCTTAATACCGCTGTGCTGCCTCTTATGCCGCACGAGTTGATAACGTGAGTGCATAAGATTATGTGGTGGCCATGAATGATTAAAAATACGTAAAATAAAAAATCTTTCTCATCATTTTTATTAACAGTGACGTTAGCACTGACACAAAGGATATTCATTGTCGATAGTAATCAAGTGTTATCAACATGCTTTAGCTATCCATTCTAAATATCCTATGCCATAACCTTGGAAGAAATTTGTTACTATCGGGCAGATATGTTGAGACGGCGGCAAGTTTAAAACAGGCAATCGCATTAAAACCTAATTTAAATATCACTCGTATCGAACTCGCAAAACATTATAGGGATTGAGATCGCAACAAAAAAATTGAATTTACAGCAAATATACTCGAGTTCTTCTACCAAAAGTTCCAGTGGGATATAAATATAGTCAAAGCGCTGGATCAGATAAAGCTCTAAACGTTGGCCATTTAAACTCATCGGCGTTAGTTGCCATTGGCCTTGATTTTTAATTCAGCGCCCTTTAGCTTCTCCGCAAAAAAGCGCTTTATTAATTATTTCATCATGATCTCACGCATGCGATATTCACCCGTTAACGTCCTCACTTCAGGGTATTTTGCTGAAATTTCGTTAGACATTTTTTGATCCGCCTCACTCCACTTCTTCATGAACGCTTCATACTTCTTTTTGTTAGGCTCTATGTCTGCGCCATTAGCCATAGTCACTACTAATAACATATTAAAATCACCACTCACGGGCAAGTCACTAGCATAGATTTTCCAGTCTTTGATAAAGCCTAGCTCTTTTTCAATTTTAACCGCTTTAACCCAACTTCCACTCAGACCGGCCAAATATACATCAGACATATTAGGGTCCACTTTAACGGTAGTGATTACCATAATTTCGGTACCTAGATCGTAATCTTCGTAAATTTCTAATCTATCTTTAGCAAATAATGTAGAACTAAACACAACGCAAGCTAATGTAATTAATATTCTTTTCATTTTATTTTCCTTTTTTATAATTAATTAAATCGTTTGTTTTTTGAACTTTTTAATAATAGTAAGGAATTAGGCACAGTCAAGTCACTCTAAAGTTTGACATTTTAAAAATGAGTTTTATAAGCGTTGGTGAGGATTGCAAAAACTAATCGTATTAACTAGCGGGTCATGCCGGGGGAATTCAAATTGTTTTAATCAAGATGAAGACTTAAAGGCATAATGTTGTTCGCCAACGGGTCCTGCGTTGTTCAACCTCCTGCATCTGACCTCCATGGACGGAGGGAATGCCTTATTTTGTCATTCGTTAGACTATTCACTTTAAATCAATTAAATATTGATTTTTCAACGAGGTGATACAGGTTTTATACTTCAGTATAAAAATGTAACTTCAGCGTCTATATCCGTAACTAAAATGCCAATATGTGAAAAACGACTTGGATATGTATCACTCACCTTAACCTCTTAACCTCTTAACCTCTTAATTTCTTAACAATGCAGTCGTGTTGTCCGTTATACCGCCCGAGTTAATAGCGTTACTATATGAGATGGTGTGCTAGTTATAAGTTATTAAAAATACTTAAATTGATAATTTTTTGTTATTATCATTTTATTATCAATGTTCATTATCAGCAGTGACGTTAGCATTTGCACAAAGGATATTCATTGTCGATAGTAATCAAGTGTTTGGTGTAAAATAGAGGCGCGATATGTTAAATCAACAATGGTTAACCACCTTCATTAAACTCGTGGAAGTAGGGCATTTCACTCACACCGCCGAGCAGCTTTTTATGACTCAACCCGGTGTCAGTCAGCACATTAAAAAGCTTGAACAGCAGGTGGGTGTTGATTTGCTTATCCGAATAGGGAAAAGCTTTGAGCTAACCGAGGCGGGGATTATTTTATATCAACGAGCATTGGTTTGGCAGCAACAACAACGGCAAGTTTTGTCACAATTAGCGGTGGATGATGAGCACATTGGCGAGTGTCGTTTAGCTTGTTCTGGATCGATGGCGTTATTGTTATATCCCCATCTAATTGACTACCAGTTACCGCATAAGCAATTACAAATCTCACTGGAAGCGGCGCCCAATCACCGCATCATCGATAGTGTAATGGCCAATACCATTGATGTCGGCATTATCACTCAGTCGATTAATATGGACGATTTGGTCGTCACCCCATTAGCCACACAAGCATTGTGTTTGGTATTACCTGAGTCGTGCTCATATCAATCGGTCACCTTTGAACAGTTAATGGCCCTTGGCATGGTCAGCCACCCCGACGGCATGCATTATTGGTCGCAAATAACCCAGCAGTATTTTTCCGATAAACAAGCGTTAGCGATGCAGGTGCCGATCCGAAGTTACGTTAATCAACTGAACCAAATTCTGGTGCCGGTAGCTAAAGGATTAGCATTTGCTGTGTTACCACAATTTGCTGTAGATCATTTTGCGCAACCAGAGCATATTCGAATTGCATCTTTTGCCACTGAGCAAACAGCTCATGTAGTCGTGAGTGAACCATTGTTCGTCATTTATAAAAAACATCGACCACTCGCTCGACGCTATGGTCCTATTATCGATAAAATTAAACAATGGGTTTAGCCATTAATATAGAAACTAGTTAATCACTTGTTGTAATGCACTGTTGATGTCGCGGTATTGAAACCCAAAGCCTGCCGCTAAAGTGCGTTTTGGCAATACAAATTGACCTGTAGTGAGTAATTCTGACATTTCACCCATTGCCAGCCTTAGTGCTAATGGTGGCGTGGTTATTTTGGCGGGACGATTTAATGCACTGCCTAATGCTTTAGCAAATTCTGCATTGCTAACTGGCTGAGGCGCGGTTGCATTATAGATGCCTTGTAAGTTTGGATTGCTGAGTAAGTAGCACAATAATCTAATTAAATCATCGATGTGGATCCAACTCATCCCTTGCTCACCATTACCTATTGGGCCGCCTAAACCAAGCTTGAATGGGGGTAACATTTTTGCCAATGCGCCGCCATTTTTGCCGAGTACAATACCAATACGCGTAATACACACTCTGGTATGTTGCGATTGAGCTTGAAGGGCAATGTTTTCCCATTCCTGGCATATATCATGGCTAAATTCAGCATTAAAACCACTGGTTTCATCAATAGGTGTGTTGCCTTGTCGGCCATAGTAACCGATGGCTGAGGCGCTAATAAACGTATGCGGTGGATTGGTGCTTTTACGGATAAGCTGAGTTAAGGCCGAAGTGATGTCCCAACGGCTGTCGCAGATCAGTTTTTTTTGCTTGTTGCTCCAACGTTTATTGACTATAGGTTCGCCTGCAAGGTTTATTACTGCATCAATATCGTTAAGATCTGGTTTGTCTGCAAGGGTTTGCCAGTATTGATGATGGCTGCCAAGAAGACTTTTTCCGTTACTAACATTTCGCGTCAATATGATCAGCTGGTGCTCGCCAAGCGATTTGACTAATTGTTTACCCACAAATCCTGTTGCGCCTGTTATTAGTATTCTCATGTAAATCCCCCTTTACTCAATGTTGCTATATACGATGATAAGCTTAAAAAATGATCACAAATTCTGCGAGTAACATAGCTGCTACTGCGGTTTTTGGTAGCATAATTCCATCGACACTGAATCTGCAAAGCGCAGTGCATGGGGTTTATCGATTTCAACACTGGCAAATTCAACCCAATCATGTCCACTGGCAATAGAGAGGGTTTGATGCGTTAAGTTTTCTAATAAAGAAAATCGGTTATTCTCAATCAAGGCAATGATTTTTTTAGTAATAGTGCGATAATTCAATGCATCTGCTACGTTGTTACTGTTGCGGGCTTTATCGGCACAATAATGGATCACCACGTTGATGATAACATCCTGTTGATTATTAATTTCTTCTTCTTTGATACCAATAAAAGTACGTAAACGTAAGTTTTTAATGCGTATAATGGCAGTTTCTGGTTTCATATTATGTCAGTAAGTCCCTGAAAGTGGTTGAATGCCAATATTGGCATCAGCTGAATATGAATAGACAATAATTTTTAACTTAGATTGCAATATGTTACTGGGTTTAGCTTAGCATATAGAATCATTTTAATAAGCAACAATAAGGATTTTTCACCCTATGAAAGGAATACAACAATCCCCCATGGCTGTTCGCAGTTTTGTGGTAATGGCCTGCGTGGTGATTATTTTAGCAGGGATTAAAACGGCCAGCCCTATCGTGGTGCCTTTTGTCTTATCTGCATTTTTAGCAGTGATTTGTAATCCTGCCATTCGATTGATGTCGCGTTTTCATATCCCTAAATGGCTGTCGATCATCTTATTAATGGGGTTTATTGTGTTAATGGGACTGTGGCTGGCCAGTTTAGTTGGCAGTTCAGTGAATGAATTTTCCCAGCAAATGCCGTTGTATCGTCAGCAATTAATTGAGCAATTTGCTTGGGTGCTTGAAAAACTGCAAAGCTTTAATATTCAGATATCTAAGCAAAAAGTGCTCGACTACTTTGACCCTGGTATGGCGTTATCCATGACCACCAACATGCTCTCTGGGGTCGGCAATGTCATGGCTAATTTATTTCTGATCATTCTGACCATAGTTTTTATGTTATTTGAAGCACAATCGTTACCTAAAAAATTCCATTTAGCGTTAGATGACCCCGATATGCGACTCCAGCAAATCGATAAGTTTTTACATTCGGTTAATCAATACATGGTGATAAAAACCTTAGTCAGTATAGCCACTGCGATTGTGATAGGCATTGGCTTGAGCATCATTGGGGTTGACTATGCGTTGTTGTGGGCGGTGATTGCTTTTCTGTTTAACTATATTCCTAATATTGGGTCCATTATTGCCGCCATCCCAGCCGTGTTATTGGCTTTTATCCAAATGGGCCCAGGTGCTGCGGGTATTACCGGTTTACTGTATGTGGGTACCAATATGGTGATGGGCAATGTGGTTGAACCACGTTTTATGGGACGTGGCCTTGGACTGTCTACCTTAGTGGTCTTTTTATCATTAATTTTTTGGGGCTGGCTGCTTGGCTCTGTTGGGATGTTGTTGTCAGTGCCATTGACCATGATTGTTAAAATTGGTCTTGAGTCGAGTCAATCGGGTAGTTGGTTGGCTATTTTATTATCGGATGATGTTGAGGAAACGCTCAGTGGATCTGCGAGTAATGATGAAGTTGACACTTTAGCGGCGACTGAAACAGAATCAAGTAAGGGTGTTGGCAATGCCGCTGAAAATGATAACGATAACGACAATGCTGCCAAAGCCAAGTCATCAACCACTGATGCCTGATCCTATCGATTGTATAAGCTGATAAAGTAAGAGAGTGTATGAAGCGTTTTTTACAAGTACTACCCAGTTTGACCCTAGGTGATGATGTTTTCCGCTTATTTCACGGTCGTGGAGGGTTATATGCAGGCGATGAGCATCTGTGTTTAGATTGGTACAAACCGGTGTTATTACTCACCAGTTTTAAAATGCTCGAAAGCGAGCAACTCGATGAATTAGTGACTGCAATCGTGAATTTTTGGCAACAACAACGCCCAAATGAGCCACTTAATTTGGTCTACCAATACCGCCAAGGTGGCCAAACCTTGAGCGAATTGTTGTATGGACAAGTACCTGAACAGCACGTGGTCAGCGAAAATGGCGCGCATTTTTTAGTGCATCTTTTGCGCGGACAAAACCACGGTTTGTTTTTAGATATGGCCAACGGCCGAGCTTGGGTCAAGCAGCATGCTAAACATAAAAAAGTGTTAAATTTATTTGCATATACCTGCGGTTTTTCGGTAGTCGCTTTGCAAGGCGGCGCAGATGAAGTGGTTAACATGGACATGAGTAAAGGAGCGTTAAGCATTGGTAAGCAAAACCATGTATTAAATGACTTACCTGCTGGGGCGCGTTATTTAGGCCATGATATTTTTAAATCTTGGGGTAAGCTAACCAAGCTTGGCCCTTATGACTTGATTGTGGCCGATCCACCCAGTAATCAACGCGGCAGTTTTGTCGCCACTAAAGATTATGATCGGCTACTAAAACGCCTGCCTGATTTACTCGCTCCACAAGGTGAAGTGTTGTTATGTTTAAATGCGCCCGAGCTAGGTTGTGATTTTTTGATGCAACAAGTGGCTAGCACTGCGCCAACATTAACTTATGTTGAGCGAATTGCTAATCCGCAAGTTTTTGCAGATATTGATGAGCAAAAATCATTAAAAGTACTGCGTTATCGCCTTAATTAATCTATTTATGCTGACGAACATATCAAACCGATACTGAGTATCGGTTTTTTTATTTAATTTGGCGAGAAAACCCCATCATCCGAGCAAAGTGAAAGTCGTGGGGGGGTGTTTTTCAAGGGAGTTGGCTAGGGTGTTTTTTTTGAACCAAGATTGAATATTTATCTTTAACTCGGTTTAGCGCGGCATTTATAATCTTAAGCTGTGATTATTCATTTACATAATCAATACCCGAGCCGCCATGTTACATCAAGTGTCATTTCAGTCCTCTCTTGCGCAATTCAACAACATCGCGACGGTTAAATTCTGCTAGCGATAGGGAGTCTTGTTTAGTCAATTAAGGTCACTGCAATTAAAATTTGTTTATTCAAGCACTAACGCCTCAGCGCACATTTCAAACCCCGGCTATCAACCATTACCTAACCTTTAATCGCGGGAAGCCTCTCATTGTGTCTTATACTCAATGTTAGTAAAGGGTGAAGTTGGTCATAACATCGGTAAGTAAGTCTTTATTTAATCAATATTTATGCTTAATAACCCTCAACTTGATAATGATTTATGTAAATTGATGATCTAGATCATATTAACCTCGTTTTACCAATTTGTGAGTATATAGTTTGTTCTTTGATTAGCGCTAAAATTCTCACGAGTCCTAATGATGAAGCAGCAAAGTGATGATAATTTGTTGCTTTTTATCCCCCACTCTTGGAGGGTCCATGAGTAATGATACCGAAAGCAAAAAGGGTCTGGAGTTAAAGATTTTTATCTTTTTGACTGTTTTTTTAGCCCCCATTTTATCTGTGTTACTGGTTAGCGCACTTGGATTTAGCATCTGGTTTAGCCAAATTTTAACCGGGCCGCCAGGCGCGGGTTAATCCTCAAAATATAAACAATATGAGAGCGATATATGAGCAATGAACTGCACGTAACCAGCCTAATTGTCCAAGTACACCCAGATAAAATGGCTGACGTAAGACAGCAAATTATGGCGATCGAGAATGCTGAGTTATCAGCCAATAATGACGTTAAATTAGTCGTCGTCGTTGAAGGCCCGAGCCAAAGATCCTTGATGGATGATATATCAACGATTAATGCTATTCCGGGTGTGTTGACTGCCACCATGGTGTATCACCAAAGTGAAGAGCTTGAAGAAGGTGAAGTATGAATATGAATAGACGCGATTTTATGAAAGCCAATGCCGCTATCGCAGCGGCAAGTGTTGCGGGCTTAGCGTTACCAACGAGTGCAAGTAACCTAATCACTAGCTCTGAGCAAACCAAATTAGAATGGAACAAAGCCCCTTGTCGTTTTTGTGGCACAGGTTGTTCCGTCATGGTTGCCACTCGCGATGGTAAAGTCGTTGCCACTCATGGCGATGCAAAAAGTGAAGTTAACCGCGGCTTAAACTGCATTAAAGGTTATTTCCTGTCTAAAATTATGTATGGACGTGATCGTCTGCAAACGCCAATGTTACGTATGACGGACGGCAAGTATGACAAACATGGTGAATTTACTCCTATTACATGGGAGAAAGCATTCGATACTATGGCTGAACGCTGGAAAGCCACCATAAAAGCCAAAGGCCCAACAGCGGTTGGTATGTTTGGTTCTGGTCAGTGGACTGTGTGGGAAGGCTATGCCGCGGTTAAGCTAATGAAAGCCGGTTTTGGCTCGAACAATATCGATCCTAACGCTCGTCACTGTATGGCATCTGCGGTCGGTGGCTTTATGCGCACCTTCGGTATTGATGAGCCAATGGGTTGCTATGATGATATGGAAGCGGCCGATGCGTTTGTGCTTTGGGGCTCAAACATGGCAGAAATGCATCCTATTTTATGGACTCGTATAACTGATCGTCGTTTAAGTGCGCCACACGTTAAGGTGGCGGTATTGTCTACCTTTGAACATCGTTCATTTGATCTTTCTGATTTATCCATAGTGTTCACCCCACAAACCGATTTGGCGATGCTTAACTTTATTGCCAATTACATTATTCAACATGACAAAGTCAATAAAGATTTCGTTAAAAAGCATGTGAATTTCCGCAAGGGAACTACCGACATTGGTTATGGTTTGCGTCCTACACACCCTTTAGAAATGAAGGCCAAAAACGTGGCGACGGCAGGTGATTCTACGCCGATGACTTTTGACGAATTTGCCAAATATGTTGCCGATTACGATGTTGAGTCAGTCAGTAAGTTATCGGGTGTACCAGAACATAAGCTCATCGAATTGGCTGAGCTTTATGCTGATCCTAACCGTAAAGTCACCTCATTCTGGACCATGGGCTTTAACCAACATACTCGTGGTGTGTGGTGTAATAACCTGATTTATAATATTCACTTGCTAGTGGGTAAAATTTCGACTCCAGGTAACAGCCCATTCTCATTGACAGGTCAACCCTCTGCTTGTGGTACCGCGCGTGAAGTGGGCACATTCTCACATCGTTTACCTGCAGACATGGTAGTGACTAACCCTGAGCACAGAAAGCGTGCCGAAGAGATTTGGCATATTCCAAGTGGCATTATACCGCCTAAACCGGGTTATCATGCGGTTGAGCAGAACCGTCGCTTAAAAGACGGCGATCTCAATTGCTACTGGGTTCAAGTGAACAACAATATCCAAGCGGGCGCCAATATTAACGAAGAAGGCTTGCCGGGTTATCGTAATCCAGAAAACTTTATCGTGGTGTCTGATGCGTATCCAACCGTCACCACTCAAGCTGCCGATTTGATTTTACCTACAGCCATGTGGGTCGAAAAAGAAGGTGCCTATGGTAACGCTGAACGTCGTACCCAGTTCTGGCATCAAATGGTCAAGGCCCCAGGTGAGTCACAGTCAGACTTATGGCAGTTAATGGAGTTTTCAAAGCGCTTCACTACTGACGAAGTATGGCCAGCTGACGTGTTAGCGGCTAACCCTTCATTTAAAGGTAAAACCTTATATGAAGTGCTTTATCAAAATGGCAACGTTGATAAATTCCCATTAGCCGACGCTGACCCTAAGTATTTGAATGATGAAGCTAAGCACTTTGGTTTTTATGTCCAAAAAGGCTTGTTCGAAGAATACGCTACCTTTGGCCGTGGCCATGGTCACGATTTAGCTGACTTTGATGTGTACCACAAAGAGCATGGTTTACGTTGGCCGGTCGTCGATGGCAAAGAAACTAAATGGCGTTTCCGTGAAGGTTCTGATCCTTATGTTAAAGCCGGTAGCGACTATGAGTTTTATGGTAAGCCTGATGGCCGTGCGGTTATCTTCGCATTACCTTACGAACCTGCTGCCGAGTCGCCAGATGAAGAATACGATATTTGGTTGTCTACCGGTCGTGTGCTTGAACATTGGCATTCAGGTTCGATGACTCAACGTGTCCCTGAGCTTTATAAAGCCTTCCCTGATGCGGTGTGTTTTATGCATTCAGATGATGCTAAAAAGCGTGGTTTACGCCGTGGTGATGAAATTAGAGTGATATCTCGTCGTGGTGAGATTAAAACCCGTATTGAAACCCGTGGACGTAATAAGCCGCCAGTTGGCTTAGTATTTGTACCTTGGTTTGATGCCAGCCAACTCATTAATAAAGTAACGTTAGATGCGACAGATCCACTGTCAAAACAAACAGACTTTAAAAAATGTGCCGTAAAAATTGTTAAGGCTTAAGGAGACAGACCATGAAAACAGGTAAATTATTATCGATTATCGCGTTATTAGGTTTCTCTGTAAGTGTAATGGCTACCAGCGTACCTGAAGACAAAATCGACACATTACGTTTAGCACCAATCAATATCGAACCGACACCACCTGCGATGCAAAAGGTGGTCAATAACGATGTTAAGCAGGTACGTAGTTATCCGATGCAACCACCGATTATCCCACATAAAATTGATGGTTATCAAATTGATCTTAAAGTGAATAAGTGTCTCCAGTGTCATTCTCGTACCAGTGGCTCACCCGCGCCAATGGTCAGTGTGACTCACTATATGGATCGGGATAATAACTTCTTAACTAATCTATCACCACGGCGTTATTTCTGTACTCAATGTCATGCACCGCAATTAGATGCCAAGTTACTAGTTGAAAATGACTTTATCGATATTGAACAATTAATTAAAGCGAAAGCCGCGGTTAAGCATTAGGAGTGACTATGTTTGCAAAACTGTTTGAGCAACTAAAACTGGTGTGGAAAGTATTGCGTCGTCCGAGTGTCCATTACAGTTTAGGCTTTTTGACTA
This sequence comes from Shewanella sp. T24-MNA-CIBAN-0130, assembly GCF_040310185.1. NCBI lineage: Bacteria > Pseudomonadati > Pseudomonadota > Gammaproteobacteria > Alteromonadales > Shewanellaceae > Shewanella > Shewanella sp. T24-MNA-CIBAN-0130. Next base: position 114,828 of record NZ_JBEOPP010000006.1, read on the forward strand.
TCGGCGGGTTTATCGCTGGAGTAATTTTTTGGGGTGGATTTAACACTGCTTTAGAACTCTCCAACAGTGAGCAATTCTGTATTAGTTGCCATGAGATGGAAAATAACGTCTATAAAGAGTTACAAAGCACCATTCACTTTACTAACAGCAGTGGGGTACGTGCAACGTGTCCAGACTGCCATGTACCACATAACTGGACCGATAAAATTGCCCGTAAAATGCAAGCGTCTAAGGAAGTGTGGGGCAAAATATTTGGTACCATCAATACGCGTGAAAAGTTTGAAGGTAAGCGTCGCGAGCTGGCTGAGCATGAATGGAAACGCCTTAAAGCCAATGATTCGTTAGAGTGTCGAAACTGTCATAACTTCGATTATATGGATTTCACTCGTCAGTCTACGCGTGCATCACAAATGCATTCAACGTCTCTGGCTAGCGGTGAAAAAACCTGTATCGACTGTCATAAGGGGATTGCACACGAATTACCTGATATGGCGGGTGTAGAAGGGTTCTAACTTATTGGTTAATGTCATCATAAAGGCCAGCAATTTGCTGGCCTTTGTTTATTTTATCGAGCTGACTTAAGTAAAACGCTTACGTTAAATCAAGCTGTTGTCCAATCGCATCAATTAAATATTCAGTGAAATCGTGACCATGGTTTTGCAACATTTTCGGGAACATTGAAATAGGCGTTAATCCTGGAAAGGTATTGATTTCATTTAGGAGGATTTGATTATCTTGGGTTAAAAAGAAATCGATGCGCGATAAGTGACGTAATTTCATTCCTTTAAATGCTTTTACCGCATAGTCACGAATTTGCTGACTGATTTCAGGGCTGAGGTTATCTGCCACTACGTCGGTACGAGCTTGACTATTTTTGGCGTACTTTTCTTCAAACGAATAAAAAGTATTGGTATTACAAATAATCTCCCCAGGCAAGGTTGCCACCACATTACCTTGGTACTCATAAACGGCCACTTCTAATTCACGCGCATGGATCGTTTGTTCAACCACGACATAAGGGGCATAACGAAACGCGTCTTGTAGCACGTTGGCAATATCAGCTTTCACATCGACTTTATAGCAACCGACCGATGAACCTTGCGAGGCCGCTTTCACGAATACCGAGCCCCAATTGTCAAATGCCGCTTCGGTTTGTTTAATCGCATCAGCATTTAATTGGTGCAAGAAAATGTATGGCGTATTAGGGACGCCTAAGGCCGAAAACCACATTTTTGCGGTGACTTTATTAAAACAGTTGCTCGATGCTTCTGACTCACAACCAAAGTAGGGCAGTTGGATTAAATTAAAGTAAGATTGGATATCGCCTGTCTCACCGGGAAAACCATGAATGCACGGAATAACATAATCAACAGGCCATATTGGGGAGCGGTCATCTTCAAAACGGATTTCACGACGGTTGGTTAAATCGCATGATTTACCGTCTTCTGTATGATAATGTCCGCGCTTGTCGAGTACTAATTTAAGTACTGAAAATTTATCTGACTTAGCCAGAGATGACTCAAAAAAACGGGCCGACATCAGCGAAATATCATGTTCAGCACCGCCACCGCCGCATAATAACAGCAGATTGACTTTTGGCATGGTTACTCCTGGAAAAGGTAAAATATAAGCTGGAAATGGGCCGGAACAAGCAAGGTTATTCGCCCTGAAAAATTGTACTTATGATAAAGACCGACGGCTATAAAGTGCAAGCAAGCGTTAACATTATTTCAGCTTTGGGAGCAGATTTTTTAATAAAATAAGCTGTGAAGGCTCGGTGCCACGATTTACGCTCAGCAACATGTAGTGATGATATTTTAGTCATGTTGATTTATTCCGGTAAATATTTCTTACGCTCAATAATACATTCATAATCAGCCATTTCAAATTCACGGCATATTAACGGACGCTTTTCGTAAATCGAACACATCATAGTGTCTCGGTCTAACGCCGCGCACCAACCATCATCGAGCCGCAGCATCACTTCTCCACCCCAAGAATCGTTATCAATATACTCATCAGGCACCCCTGTTTCAGTAATCAGCATCACTTCAAGACGGCAGCAACAGGCTTGGCAAGTTGAACACGTCACCGCTACGGGCTGTTCTGCAGAGTTTATTGCTAGGGGAGTCGCTGACTTATCGGCCGACTCAGGGAACATAGTAATGATATTGGTGGGCATTAATGGCTGCTGTTAAACATTTTTGCTAAGCATACCGTAAATTAATCGCGATGACGTTATTTTTGGTTAAATAACCGCACATCTGTGCCCTGGTTGAGGTTAAATAATCATTATATTGAGACTTCGCCAAGCAATTCGGTGAATGCTTGGCTGTTAATGGGTTACAATTTGACCACTTTGCCAGTCAGTGCAACGCCAGCAACGAAAGTGCCTGCACCGCATTGGAAAGTGTCATTGCTGCTAGTCAGATTGTTTTTATAATTAGATTTTATTCCAATGACAGCATTACCGCCCTCTTTAATTGCACGCTCTTTGAGCGTAATCATTGCCGATAAAAATACCCAATGGCAGGCTTCAAGATCTGATTTATTAAAGGCATTAGTTTTTTTGCTAGTACTGAACTCACCAAATTGCTGCTGAGGTTCGCCATAAACTTGATCGCCAAAATAAAAGCTTATATCTGTGCCAAGTTTATTGTTTGCTTGCTCTGTGCTTAATGCATCGGTGACAGAGTAATTACCAATATCATCGCGGGCAAAAGAGGTGGCTGGAATTAAGCAAAGTGCCAGTGTGATGGCCGCTAGCGTGTTTTTCATGGGGTTAAATCCTTTTAATTGCTGTTGTTTTAAGGCGATAGAAATCCATTGCTCGAAGCAAAATAACATTAACTCACTGATTTTACGACTATCAATAAGGATTATTTAACCCTGTAGGTAGATAATAAAATTTGATAAAACAAAGATTCACTCATCTGGTCATTGATTAAGCCTAGTGCCTTTCCTCGTCAAATAGTCACAAAAGGCTATCGTCATCCAAGCTGAAAAAAATGATGTTATTCAGTTAGAAGAACAGGCGTAAGAGAAATGGCATCGTTGGTCCACTTTGCTCGCTTCAATTTTGTTTGGGTATTTACACTCGGTTACTGTTTAAATTCCTGAAATAATATCAAAATTCTGCAAGCTCACCTATTGCGTGTTAACTTATTGTTAACAATGTCGGCTGTCATTATTAACGTAATAATCGTCATGCTTATTTTCGTCATGTAGGTATTTCAAAAGGAATGGATATGATTAAGAAATCATTAAAATGGATCGCAGTAGGTACCTTAGGACTAGCGACACTGGGTGGGGGATTTGCCGCACACGAATGGTATGCAGACAAACCTTTTTTATTTAGGGCTTATCTCGACCGAGCATTGGTCAAAATGGCCTTTAAAGACCCAGAAACATTAACGTCATTAGGCTTTCTGGAGTCAATAGGCATAACAGGTCATAACGCTCACTTAGATAATGTTGATCCCGCCAACGATCAAGCTATGTTTGATGAATTGGTCGAGTTTCGTAAGGGGTTAATGCAATATCAAAATGTTGATTTAGATGAAAATCAACAACTGTCGAAAGACGTGGCCTTGTATTTATTAGATATGTTGGATGAGTTCAAAAAATATCAATATCATAATTATCCCGCTAACCAAATGTTTGGTATTCAAAGCGCTTTTCCAAGCTTTATGGAATCGACTCACCAAGTGAATACTCTAGAAGATGCGCACAATTATTTGTCACGATTAGGAGAAGTTAATCGCAAGTTTGGTCAATATTTATTGGGGCTTAAGAAACGCGAACAAATGGGCATCATTCCTCCACGTTTTGTTATTGATCGCGTGTTAGATGAAATGCGCGGTTTTATCGCGACTCCTGCCACAGACAATATTCTGTATACCTCATTACAAACCAAAATGGATAAAGCTGAGGACATCAGTGACGAAGATAAACAAACTATTTTAGCCCAAACCGATGTCGCTATTCGTGATGCGGTATACCCAGCTTATGACCTGTTTATTGATTACTTTGATACCTTAAAAACGAAAGCCGGTACTGACGATGGTTACTGGCGTTTGCCTGATGGTGATAAAGCGTACAAATTAGCATTGCGATTTTTTACCACTACAGATTACAGCGCAGATTATATTCATGACTTGGGCTTGTCTGAGGTGGCGCGTATTCACCTAGAAATGATGGCCATTTTTGACGCTGAAGGCGTTGATGTTTCAAATGGATATTTGGCGGCAATGAATGAGTTTTCTGCCAGAAAAGAGTTTTATTATGACGATTCCGATGCAGGCCGCGCACAAATTCTAAAAGATTATCAAACAATATTAGATGAAGTTGACCAAGGATTAGGTGAGACATTTAATATTCGCCCTAAAGCGGGAATGGAAGTGGTCCGTATTCCTGAATTTAAAGAGAAAACAGCACCAGGTGCGTATTACCAAGGTCCATCATTGGATGGTACTCGTCCAGGACGCTTCTTCGCTAATTTGTACGATATCAAAACAACGCCTAAATACGGCATGAGAACCTTAGCCTATCATGAGGGGATCCCGGGGCATCATTTTCAAGTTTCTATTGCGATGGAACTGGAAGGTATGCCACTTATTCGACGTTTTGCCCCTTTTACCGCCTACAACGAAGGTTGGGCTCTTTATGCTGAACGCTTAGCCTATGAGCAAGGGTTTCAAAAAAAACCTGCAGATAATATTGGTCGTCTTACGGATGAGTTACTGCGAGCAGTAAGGTTAGTTGTCGATACAGGGCTTCACCATAAAAAGTGGACCCGAGAGCAGGCTATCGAGTATATGGCCAATAATACCGGCCGTGCTGAGCGCGATGTGGTGTCTGAAATTGAGCGCTATATTGTAATGCCGGGTCAGGCGACATCTTATAAAGTGGGTATGATGAAAATTTTAGAGCTGCGTCAAAAGTCAAAAGACAGCTTAGGCGATAAGTTTGATCTACGCGAGTTTCATGATGCAGTCTTAAAAAATGGCGCGATGCCTCTGGACTTACTTGAGCGGGTTATCGACAGTTATATTGCGGCCAAGCAAGCAGAAACGACATAAGTCGTCATAAGTTAGCTATAAGTTAGCCTCAATCAGAGCTGTTAACTTGATTTACGCTCTAAAAACCAGTTGCATCACAACTGGTTTGTTAACTTTTTGTCCCGGTAATCCCGCCTCGTTATTACACCATTATCTTCATTATTATTTTGCTATTACTTGAATATGCCTGCAGAAAATAGGTTGAAAATAATCACCGAATTTGGCCATTCATTTAAAAATGCAGTAGGTGCTTTACTGACATTAACCGAAGATGGTGAAAGTGTAGAGTGAAAACGAGCTTGAAAAACACCGGCAGAGGGACCTCATCCAGCCAACACTGGCTCTGTGCTTAAATACTAGTTTATAAAACTAACCACTTCTTTAACTTGATTCGTACTAAGCCTTTCTGCTGAGTTGGACCTGGCATATTGGTCACGACGATTACACATCTCGAGGGTAATTAATGAATGAAATCTATCTTATTCCCGTTTGAATAGTCGTAAAAGTGCATAATCTGGATTAAGCATCGGCCAAGTCCAACAAGCGATTTATGCCTTGCAAAAAGAACAACCCATGAAGACTAAATTGTTATCTTGAATACAGATTCACTGGCGCCGTCTGTGTTTATTCCAAACGGGTTATTAAGCTAGCAAACTTACCTCAATCATAGGTATTCAAAAAAGGCTGTTGACTGCTATTATTGAGTTCTAACAGGATGTTTGGAGTACTCACATGATAGTCGACCCAGGCAGCTGGTCGCTGGCGGTTGTTGTGACAGCCTTCGCTGGCATCACAACTATCATCGGTTGGTTTGGTATCAAGATGACTAAAACCGCACGCGACCTTGCCCACAATACGGGCTTAGGTGAAGCACTTATGGGAGCGGTTTTCATTGGTGCATCAACATCGCTGTCTGGGATCACGACTTCCGTTTCAGCCGCTGCCGCGGGATACGCGGAACTGGCAGTAAGCAACGGCTTAGGAGGCATAGCGGCACAAACCGTGTTTCTTGCTTTAGCTGATATTGCATACAAGCGCGCGAACCTGGAGCACGCAGCTGCATCCGCTGAAAATCTATTCATGTCAGCCTTTCTTCTGACCTTACTAAGCATCCATGCGCTAGCGTTATCTTTCCCGACTATCAGCTTCTTCGCCGTCCATCCGGCGACGGTGATTGTGATCTTTGCATATATTTTTGGTGTTCATCTGCTGGCCCGTATGCACCACATGCCGATGTGGTTTCCGAGAAAGACGGCCGACACTGCATCAGAACCAGCGGGTCACCGCTATCGCAGCCGTCACCTTTGGAGGCTCTGGCTACAATTTATCGGCTATGCGGCTATTGTCGCCTTGGCTGGTTGGGGTCTCGCGCAACTTGCAATACCTCTTGGGGATAAAACGGGTTTGTCACACAGCATTGTCGGCGGAGTGTTTACGGCCGTCTCTACGTCAGTTCCTGAACTCGTTGTCGCCATCACCGCGGTTAGGATGGGCGCGCCAAACTTGGCTGTCGGTGATATTATCGGCGGCAATGCATTTGACACGCTATTCATCGCAGCATCGGATTTAGCCTATAGAGAAGGCTCTATTTATGCTGCCATTTCGAGCGCCGAGCAATTCTGGCTCGCCAACTCGATGCTGATGACATGTGTGCTTATCATGGGATTGATCTATCGTGAGCGCCACGGGCTAGGGAACATTGGTTTGGAAAGTGTTATTTTGCTGATGTTGTATTTCGGAGGGATAGCGACTTTATTTGTATCCCCGTAGCGCGGTTCAAAATCCTTTTGTTGAAATACGGATGTTAACCATGAGAGAGCGGCCTAATAAGCTAGCCAAAGGTATCTAGAGAAAGTTGGGCCATATAATGTAGCATGGTTATTTTTACTCCAGCGGACCGACATAACTCGCCTGGTTTTTACTTACACAATCAATCGCAAGTCTGCGTGAAGTGGTCAAGTTAAATAAGGCGCTTTAAAATCCAAACAATTAGATGAGGAATTTTTTATATGAGTGAGGAAATAAGTGAAAAAATGAATGGACCTGCTTTAAACGCATTGAAAATTGCGTTTACCTACATGCCTAAATCAATTGAAGTCACTAAATATGAGTATGGTGATGATTACAAAAAGATATTAGATCACATTGAAACCGTTAGGGAAATGTTATTGATTAATGATGTTGATCCTGAAGAGGTTTACGGTGAAATCAACCCTGAGAGCACGCCCAATTCATCATATTGATTTAGTGGTGTTGAGTGTTGTTAGGTGATATAGCGATAAAAATGGAACGGTAATAGTAGTGCAGGTAACCCAGTGACGTGCTGGCAGTCGACAACCCATTTTTTGGTAACGTCTTGGGCTACTTAATCTAGTGTTTTGGGTGAACGTTTCAAGGGTAGAAAAATGGGTGGCACGATTATAAGGATTGACAAAACTAAAACTAAAAAGGACCCATTCATGAATAAATAGGTCCTTAGGTTCAGGCCACTAATCTTTGCAATCCATAATATTTAGATGTCCCCCTGTCGTGCCCGCCTCGACGGTAACTGCGCCAGCATCTTTAAATATTACAAATGGCCCATCTGTAATATTATCTGCTTCAGGATCATCAAGATGACCTAGGCACGTATATCCCACATGATAATCGCCAGCCGGTAAGTAACCCATTGTAAAGTGCCAATCACCTAGGTTGTCCTGAAAAACAGGACCCACTGAAATCGGCTCAGTTAACCCGTCAGGCGGAGTCGATCCCATATCGGCCATCATGGATAATTCAGTCACTTTTGCTGGATATAGATAGGCTAGATGCTCAAAAATACCATTGTCAGCCAAATCGACATAGGTAGTTTCACAATCTGCAATCCACTGAGCATCAACATCACCACGTAAATGCCCCATATCTGCATTATCGACAGACCACACGCCTCGGTGTCGCAATTGGAATTTATCTTGCTGCTGGGTTAACGCTTTATAGAGATTAATCTCCATTGTCATTTCCAAGTTCTTGTTCGCGGTTACTTGGAAATTTCGAAGTGGTAACTTTCCCTCTTCGGCTTCTAGAGCAAAGCGCCCTTGGGCATTATTAATATATGAGCCTTGATTACCATCACCTTGTACGATGCTGATATATGCATCATTATATTGACCTGCTTTGAGTTGAAATTTATTCAGCACCAAATTACGTTCCATTCCTTGATACTGTAGTAAATTAAACTCACGATTTTGCAACGTAATACGCTGCTCTTCACCTTGTTGATTTTTCACAACAAGCTGATCTAACACCATGCCTACTTCGTTAACACCTGACATTGGTGCGTCTGATATCGCGATAGTCAACTCACCTTTGTCTGTAGCATCATCGCTATTACAAGCACATAGGATCAATGCTGCTGTCAAAGTCATTGCAAACTTAATCTTATTCATTTTAACCTCCCTCGCCATTTAACACACTCCAAGGTTAGGGCTATCGCATGAGAGCTTGCTTTTTGAACGCTACGCTTAACCTGCAAACAAAAAACAAGAAATCGTTCAAGCTATGAAGACTTGATGAACTATGGCAGCTCATTAAACAAACTAATACTGTTCAAAAAACGTTCGCGATTTCACCCTAGTTTCAAGATACGCTTGCGAACCGGACACAAATTGATCTTGGTCAATATTTGAGCAAGTTGGGGTATTATTTTTTAGTTTATCGGTTTAACGCAGTCTAATCTTATCATGTGCGGTAAATATTATATTCTGAGAATTATAAGCCAAGATTCAAATATTTTTAACTTAGCCGTAATCTCAGAGGTATGAGCGAATTCTTAATAATTACCGCTAACTGATTGGGTCGCAGACAGCACTAAGTGGATGATTCCTGAACAACAATATTATTACGTAATTATCTTATAAGTTTGGACCAATGCGTATTTTGCAAATCGTTGTTATACATCTAAATGACAGGGAGTTATAAAATGAAAAAATATATTTTTGCCTTGAAAAGTTACATTGCACTGCTTCTGATTACCTGCTTAATCATTACTGCTAATATCAGTGCTGCCCCCAGTGGTGGAAGGGGCGGTGGAGGAGGTGGAAGTGACGGTGAAAGTGGAGATACACCTGACTATAAGGAGCTAGTTATTCTCTATCGGGATGAAAACGGTGTTCCCATCCCAACAGAACCACAGCTTGTAATCGATCCCGAGACTGGTTTAGAGGTCTGGGGGGGATTATGTAGACAACCCATCGCTTTTAATGTGTCCAACGACTTCGATACTATGTGTCCAACGAGTTGCGCGGTGAAAATAGGTGGAAAAGATGTTGTTAGTAGCATCGATCAATACTCCTGCGCAGTCGCCGCTGAATGCACGGGCTGTACACAGGAGGTTGATTTTGGTCGTATAAATGTTGCTAGATCGGGTTCATCAGTATTTGAATCTCAATTAGACGACGTGATTGTGAGCTTGTCCACCGCAGATTGTGTCACTCTCGATCCCGCCGGACGTTTAGTTGCTAACACGGTCGAAAATGGCATTGATCCGACTACGCCAATAGTAGTGACCAGCACTATCGACTCGCCAATACAGAATCTAGCTATCTACAGGCAACTGATGCTGACGGGTGACATAGGTGTTGGTTTACCTGAAGGTGTTGGTTTACCTGAAGGTGTTGATGTACTTAACACCGCAGCAAGGGGGATCGGTACAGCGTCTGGAAAGTCTGGCGAAGTTAATGTGGATCTGATTGTCTATCTCAATCAGATATTTGGTCTGACGGAAGTGGATGACACTATCCTTGGCAAACTATATGAGGATTACAGGGAAGAAGTAAAAGGTAATATGGAAACTGTCACTAAAGTCTTCTTGGACTTTGGAGATTATAGGTATGCTCGCTTAGAAAACTTCTCAAGTGAGACTAAATCACTGCCCAGACCCGCTTATATACTTGGCGATACAAGCTTTGGCTTCTTCGAGTATTTGGCCGTCACTCCTGATAATTTAGATCGATTCTTCATCAAAAAGGGCTCTATCCTAGAGGCGGTGTTCTGTAATAATTTTGATGAAAATGGGCATTGTGTTGCCGATATGGCCGATTCAACTACTGGAGAGGGTATTGCTGCTGGTTTCACTGGCGGTAATATCGGTGGGTTTGCCCAATCAGCTGATGATACTCGCGCCGTGATTAATTTCATGCACAACTGGCCGATGCCGCTCGATTATGCCACCCCTGTATCTTGCGTGGCCTCGAGCAATATCACCTATGACTTATCGATCAGTAATGAATCCGGTCTACAGGTACCCGTGCGCATGATAGACGGCATGGAAGAGGGCAGAGAATTTATTGTGTCCATCGCCAATGCAGGGCCAGACGCTGCTTCCGGTACCGTTACGGTAAGCGCCGAAGAGACAAATGGACGCCCTATCAATGGCTCACCATGGATTTTTGAATTCACTGATCTAGGTGCCAACAGAAGTGAGTCGTTCACTCAAATCTTCATTATTGACCTTGGTTATGCTACTACCATTAACTGGACGGCCACAGTGGCTAGCGCAGATGATGCAAACCCCAACAACAACGACGTTACCGCAACCACCAGCATAAAAGTGACACAAGGGGGTGGCAGAAAGTAATCAATCAACGTGATTTGCTGCAAACCACACTTATCCGAGCTACAACCGTTAGAAAATGAAAAAAAAGGGGTTGGAAATCGCCCCTTTTTTAATAGAAGTGGAATAAATTGAGTCAAATCGTGGCCAAGCCCGACAAAAACTAATAAACAGTAGAATAATCAACTTAATATAAAATCGATTAGCGATGTTCAATCATTCAGTTGTCGACCATTATTTTTGTAGGTCTAAGTGCTGTTATCCGTCATTCGGTTTGACTTGCCGCTACAAAGATTGATTGTATGACGAAAAACCCAGTCTGAATAGTAAACCTGCGTGTTAGCCCAACAACACGCGTTGTAGCATTACTCTTCCCCCAAATTACTCCCGCAAACGCTCTCCACACAATCAGCCCCACAATCTCCAAGCTAACCCCGATGCTCGCGATGTGGCTTGTTTGCTGGCTTTTTCAAATATCATGTTAGTGCCTAAACAATAGAAATGGTTCTTTGCGCGGGTGATGGCGGTGTAAAGCAGTTCTTTACTGAGTAACTGCCATTGGGCTGGGCTGGGCTTATGGGGTAACACAAAACTGACCTTATCAAACTCGCTGCCTTGGCTCTTATGTACTGTCATGGCATAGCAAGTGTCGTGGCTCGGTAAGCGTGCCGGTAATACTTTGAGCAAGCTGCCATCAGCCATCACAAAGTGGGCCATTAAGCGACTCGGCTTAGTGCTGTCTTGCAAGATTAAGCCAATATCGCCATTAAATAAGCCTAAGTTGTAATCGTTACTTTGAATAATGATTGGTCGACCTAAATAGAATTCATGGTGTGGATTAATCAGTTTGGTCTGTTTAAGGCTGTCGGTGATGGCGATGTTCATCCCTTCGACACCAAACTCACCCGCGCGCATGGCGCACAACACCCGATAGTGATTGAAGCTGTCGATGATGGTTTGTTCTGAATGGGGCAATGTTATGACACTGTCTTGTACATCCGCTTGATCCAACATCGTCTGCTGATTTATCCTTTGCTGATTTTCTTGCACCAAACTTAGATACTCACCATAAGCTTGTACCGATAAGGTCAATAACGCTTGTTTGCCGCTGTTATCGCCCAGGGCGTTATGTTGATGCTCAAACCAGTTTAATTCGGCATGTTTTTGTAGCCATACTTGGCGAATTGCATTCACATTAGATTGATTGACCGCACTCGCTAATAGCCCAATCCCCCGATCGCCTTTAAAACGATGGCTGTGCATCAGCATGCATAAACTATCACCAATCTTAGGTTGTGGATCAATAAACTGGCTAACATCTTGTTGGGTTAATTGCTCAATTAGTTTGGCTTGCGCTGCGCTGTAGCGCATTGACCACGGTGATGAGTTTGCTTGGTTAGAATGTTGTTTTAAGCCAACACAAATATCGGCTAACACTGCGCCAGCTTCTACTGATGCTAATTGGTCTTGGTCGCCTAGTAATATCAAGCGGCCATGAGGCGGCAGGGCACTAAGTAGTTTATACATCATAGGTAAGTCGACCATTGATGCCTCATCGACAACCAATAAATCTAACCGCAGTGGATTATGTTGATGATGCCTAAATTGATGCGAGTTGGGGATCACTCCCAGTAATCGATGCAATGTTGAGGCGTCTTCTGGAATTTGTTTTAGCGAATCGATTAATATCTTCGCCAATGCTGGGTAGGTGACTTGGGTTAGCTCTTGCAATAAACGCTGTTTTGACGCCTTGATAGACTCACTCAGCCTTGCTGCTGCTTTGCCTGTGGGCGCGACCAAACGGATTGTTAGCGCCGATTGGGTCAACAGTAACAGTAATAATTTAGTCACTGTGGTGGTTTTACCGGTTCCCGGGCCGCCAGTGATCACCGCTAATGCCTTGACTAATGCAGTGGCAGTGGCGATTTTTTGCCAGTTAAATTGACTGTTATGGCTGTTTTCTGCGGTAAATAAGCACTCGATCAGTTGCGGCAGGTTGGTGTTATCGACGGTGCTGTTATTAACGTTGATGTCAATCGGTTGATTGGCCAGTTGGGTTAACTTAGCGGCCACTTGAGTTTCAAAGAAATGGTACTTGTTTAAATATAAGCGCCCATGCTCAAAAATCATCGGGGTGTTATCGCCCGGCTGACCTACAGCGTCGAATAAACATATTTGCTCAATCAATTGTTGATGGTTGAGTTTGATAGCGCAATTGATCTCAGCGTGACGATGGCTATCTTCTGCCATGGGGTTGCCTAAATCAATTTGATCAACGACTAAACAACTGTGCTGATTAGACAATTGCTGGCTGAGCAAGGCGCAAATGAGTAAAAACAGCTGCGATTGTGCTTCGGTAATGCTTGGGTCGTTATTGATGGTTTCAATGTTGGCCAGCTCTAGCGCAAAATGCCTATCGAGCGCAGTAATGAGTCGCTGCTGTTGCCAAAGGTCGAGTAACTGCGTGATCGGGTGGCTGAGCATTAACATGATGATGTCTCCGGGGCTCGATTGTCTGTCTGATCTGAAAATAAGCGGTCGAGTTGTTCGATTAATGCTTGCGGTGGTTTGTCGTAAAATACTCCAGCACCTGGGTGCTGTGGATGCATACCGCGTAAAAACAGATAATAACAGCCGCCAATATGCTGCTGATAATTATAGTCTGGTAATCTGAGCGACAAGTAGCGATGCAGCGCCAAGGTATAGAGGATGTATTGTAAATTGTAGCGATGACTATCAATGGCTTTAGCCATTGCCGAGTGAGTGTAATCGCTATATTTATCACCCAAATGATTGGACTTATAATCGGCAATATAAAATTGTCCTTGGTGTTCAAAGGTTAAATCGATAAAGCCTTTTAGCATGCCTTTTAAGGTGTCAAAGTCGAGTCCGCCGACATAACCGTGCTGCTGCAAAAGGTGATTTAGTTTCGCTGCCGGTAAGGTTGAAATCGGTAAGTAGAACTCCATTTCGACCATTTTTTGCTGCATGCCTAATTGGCTCAATGTCACCGCCGAAGTGGGTTGATCTTGGCTATTATCGACAACAGACAGTGACGCATCCTCTGACGCTGACGCGGTAATTAATGGCGCGGAAAACGATGGCGGAATAAATAGTGGCGCGGTTAATATTTGCTGATACCAAGTGGTTAACGGTTGTTGCCAAAGGGTTTCATCAAAACCATATTGTTTCATGGCTTTAGCCAGTGCTGGTGGCAGTTCGCTGTCGGCTAGAGTGAAATCAAACAGTTCTAACACTAGATGCATAAAACTACCGGCATTGGCGCCACGCTCGAAACTAAAGCGATCCAGTACCGGTTCGGTGATAACGTCATCTTGCAACTGTAATTGAATTAACTCATCACTGAAATCTTCATCATCGGCGCCGGGCGCGACTCTTTCATGTGGCAAATGTTTGACTAAGCCTGAATAACTGCCGACCCGCCAAGCTAGGCTCTTTGCTCGAGTCACTTTTTTGGCCATTAAGGCGTCATTATTATCATTGATATCTGCGAGTACTGAATCGTCAATATCGCTGGTTAAACATTGCACACTCATCGCCGGTAAGGTCGCAATCGCATTCACTCTGGCTTGAATAAGGGCAAAGTCAGTTTTCTTGTCGGTAATACCCAATAAATAACCGATACCGGTTTCATGCAACTGGCTGCTGATCCCAGCCTTTAACTGGCGGCTTTGGTTGGCAATATACACATAACACACGTAAACCGGTCGAGTTAACGCCACATACAGCAGGCGTAAATCTTCGGCGAGGGTTTCTTGTTTCAGTTGCTCCCAGCCTTCGTCGGTGGCGTCGACATCCCAAATAAGCTGCTCATTTTTATGGTACATCATCGGTGCTGGGCGTTTTTTATTGCCACGGGCTAAGCTGACAAACGGCACAAAGCACACTGGATACTCTAGGCCCTTACTCTTATGAATGGTGACAATTTGCACCAAGTTCTGTTCGCTTTCTAAGCGCAGTTGCTGCTCATCACCACCATTGTTACCAATCAGTTGTTGCTCGTACCAGTTAATAAGCGCGCTGCTGCCATCGAGTTCAGTGGCTTTTTGCTGCAGTAATTCGGCTAAATGCCTAAAGTCGGTTAAGCGTCTTTCACCCGATGCTTTTAAATCTGCTGAGTTGTCTTCATCAGCATCATTGAAGTTACTGTCAATGCTAATGTAATGGTCATCAACATCGATGGCCTCGGAGGTTAATGATTGCGACAAATAGCGGTGGATCAGTTGGGTTTCGCTGGCAAAGTTAAGCAGCGCTGGCATTACGCCGCGCTGTTGCCACAACTGATGCCAATGTAGAAATTGATCTAATACGTGCTGACGTTGCTCTTCATTCTGATTAAATTGATGAATGCGTTGGGCATTAAAACCGACCAGTTCGGTGGCGAGTGCGGCGCGGATAGCGCGTTCATCTTTGGGCGTGGCTAATGCGTACAGTAGAATCGCCATTTCACGGGCTTCAATGGTGTTAAATACACTGTCCCGGCTTAAAAATACTGCGCCAATTTTACGGGCTGATAACGCGGCTTTCATTACTGCGGCTTCATTACGGTCGCGCACTAATATAGCAATATCTTTAGCGATTAACGGCTCGCCTGGATGATCTAGGCTTGCATGGACTTTACATAACCCTTGTTGTGCTTCGGTGAGTAAGCGCTTTATTTCACTGGCCGCATCAGCGGCTAAGCGCTGCCTTGCGGTGGTTTTATTTAGGCCGTTAACATCGTCTTCTGCTAATAAGCGGATCCGCAGAGCTGCGGGATTTGGCTTAGCTTCGCTAAGGTGTTTATTGGCCGCCGATGAGGGTGTTTTGACACTATCATAAGGAATGGCTTGGCTAATAAAAGGATCGTCATGTTGGCTGAATAACTGATTAACCCCATTAACTAACTGAGTCGATGAGCGGTAATTAGTATCAAGATTATAATGCGCTTGAGTTTGTTGGCGCGCGGCAATATAGGTATAAATGTCAGCGCCACGAAAAGCATAAATAGCCTGTTTGGGATCGCCAATCATTAATAAGCTTAAGTGACCTTTAGGCGTATCATTTTGTTGAGCCTTAGCAGACGTATCTGGGGTTAACTCAAGTTGTGAGGCTAACGGCTGCTGATACACCTGATTGAAAATAGTAAATTGCAGTGGGTCGGTGTCTTGGAATTCATCAATTAACGCCACCGGAAACCGCTTAGCAATGGCATGGGCGAGGGTGATTGGATTTTGGCTTAGCGCCATGGCTAAGCTGAGCAACAGATCATCTGGGGTCATTAAGTTGCGTTGCTGTTTTTGGCCGGCAAAACGCTGACGTATTCCCTCACGGGCACGCACTAAAAACGACGGGATCAGCTCGTTAATCAGTTCCAGTAAACGCTCAATATGATCCAGTAATGGCGCTTCAGTTGCCGTCGGGATCACGCCACCTTTGTTGAGCTTTAGCTCGGACAATGCTAACTGTTCAAGCGCTTTTAATGGCGGTAATCCCTGGCCAAATTTAACCCAGTTAGTCACGCTGTCAAACAGTTGGCTAAGCTTAGGGTAGCCGTCGGCGGCTTTACCAAAACGTTGGCCGTTTAAGGGTAACGATTGTAATAATTCCAGCGTGTTGTCGTGCAGGCTTTGCCAAAGTAAGGTAAAGCGGCTGATGCTTTGGCTTAGCTGTTGTTGCAGTTTTTCAAAGGCTGGTGGTTGTTTTGATAGCACAGCTTGGCTGGCACCTAATAATGGTCGCAGCTTTTGGGCTAAAACATCGGGTTCTGCAAACACATCACTAATGGCTTGGGCCAAAAAGGGTGGCAATGGATAACAGACTTCACGCCAGAAATCGCGCACCGCATGGTGTAAAAACTCACTGTCATCGAGAGTAAACTCTGACTCAAATAACAATGATGATTCAAATGCCATGTCGGACAACACCCGTTGGCAAAAGGCATGAATGGTGAAAATAGCCGCTTCATCTAACGACTTTAAGGCTAAATCTAAGCGTCTTAAGGCTATTGGGCGCTGAGCCTCTGAGGTGTCTTGGTAAAGTTGTTCAATAAAGTCATCATTAACGGCTAAGCCTAAAAAACGCTTAAACGCTAAGTTAATCCGTTTGCGAATACGGTCTCGCAGCTCTTCGGTGGCGGCGTTGGTGAAGGTGACTACCAAAATTTGCTCACAACTTAACGGCGATTGCTCACCGTGACCGAGTAACAAGCGTAAATATAAACCTGAAATAGTATAGGTTTTGCCGGTACCCGCACTGGCTTCAATTAAGCTGGAGCCGTTAAAAGGTAAGGTGAGGGCATTTAGCGGTGCGACGTTAATAGGCTCCATTATTGCGCTCCTTGTTGGGCTGCGCTGGAAATGAATTGCGCTTGAATGTCTACCGCTGTGCCACTGACAAAGGGTTCTAATTCCGCCAGTTTATCTTTGTGATATTGGCTTAACATGGGCTGCAGCAATTGGTTGGCTAACGCGCCAAATGTCGCTTCACCAAAGTCGTCTGGGAAATGAAATAACCGCTGGTTATGTGGATCGTGGCCTTCACCAAATTTATTTTGGCCATCATCCCATTTTTGCTGGGCTTTGAGCAGCTTTTCATCATGATCGCCTTCGGTTTCAACATAGGTAAAAGCTGTTTTAGGCATAAAACACAAGGGTTGAGCTTGGCCTTGAATAAAACCAGTGATAAAGCGCATCAATTGCGCTTTGGCTTGCTCGGCAGTAATTGGTGCAAAGGCATGAAAATGACCAATGTCGAGTAGGTAACTAAATTGATTTTTACCTAAGCCCGACGTTGACGAATTGGCCATAGCATTGATGCACAAATGGCGTAAGTATACTCGAATAAAATCCCGTCCGTGGGCTGTGCCTGGGCGGTAATTAACTAAACCTTTAGGCAAAATATCGTCAATACGCCCGGCAAGATTCACTCGCACCTTTGGTGCATGCTCTTGTGCTGGTAAATCCTGCACCAGTAGATCAAAGTTAACATCCACATGTAAAGTGTGCATGGCTTGTTGATCTTGTAAAAACTGCACCCGATTAATCAATGGCGATATATCGCGTAAATATTGGCTGATTAACAAGTCATCAAACGGCGCCATCGGCAGTTCACCACTGGTTTTGAGCTTGCTGAGCAACTCATTATCAGGGCTGTCGAGTTGGTGTTCAATGGCATTGTCGAGCATTCTTGATTGCAGTAAATAGCGCTCGAGTGCATTTAAGCTGAAGGGTTCGTCGTTGTCATCGGCTTGAATATTGAGCGACAAATCCACTTTTAAACTGCGGTTAAAGAAAAATTGCGCCGGATTACGATAAAAACGGATTAATGACGATAACTCAAGCTCGACCACTTTAATCCCTTCACTATTGATTTGAGTGTGGGCAAATACCTCATCGGCTTGTTCGACCGATAAAGGTAATGCTTGCTGGAAAAAGTGATTATTGATGGTCGCATTGGCTGGTGGCGGGCACCATTGGGCATTAAAACTGTGTTGTAATTTGCTTAAGCTATCGACAGTTTGTTGTGTGTCGCGAAACAGTTTAGCGTCAAAAGGTTGTAATGGTTGTGCTTGAATGAGCTGGGTTAATACGGCTTTGTCGGCGTCATCAAGGTTGATATCAGCTTGCTGTTCAAGCTGCTGCACCATTTTTTGCGGCAGGTAGCTTAGTTGGCAATATTCCACTAACTCAGAGACTAACATCGACGCAATACGCTCAGCGTTATCGCGTTCACTGTGGCCAATATAACTAATATACAGTTGCTCTCTGGCTGACAATAACGCCTCTAAAAACAGGTATCGGTCGTCTAATCGGCGCGAACGGTCACCTTTTTTAGGGCCAAAATGGGCCATTAAATCAAACCCGACAGGATGTTGTACCCGTGGATAGACGCCGTCATTCATGCCCAGCAAACACACCACCTTAAAGGGAATAGAGCGCATGGGCATTAAAGTACAAAAATTGACGCTGCCGGCAAGATAACGTTGGCCGACTCGGGATTCCGTTAAGCGTTGATTAAACCATTGTTTCAACACTTCGATATTCACTTGGCCTTGATGACCGGCACTGTCAAGTTCGGTGTCGAGGGTAACCAAGGCGTCGCGAATGGCTTGAATCTGCTCGCGTTCATCATCGTCGGTGTCGTAACAATCGGCTAGTAACTGCTGTAATTGCTCGAGGCGTTCAGTTGTACTGAAGTCGCTGGCAAATAACGTAAAATAGCGGTCAATGGTTTCTAAAAAGTTGAGCAGTTTACCTAATGCCTGTGATGACTGACCTTCAATGCCTTGTACCATTAAGGTGTCGCGGTAAATGTCGGCCTCGTCGTTAAAGGCGTAACCTAGGATTAAACGCTTAATGCCAAATGCCCATGAGTTTTGTGCAAAAGGTTGCACGCCTAATTGGCTGCGAGTTTGTTCACTGCGTCCCCAACGCACATTGGCATCATCTAACCAGCGGCGGATCAATGACAATTCGTCATCATCGAGTTGGAAGCGGCGCAAAATGGCTGGCACTTCTAAAATACCGATAATGTCCGTTAGGCCAAAGCGACTTTGATTGATGTTTAACAGGCTTAAAAAGCTATTAATTAATGGTGACTCTTGCGCCGCGCCTCGGTCGGCAATGGCATAGGGAATATAGTAGTCGCCTTTTTGCGGGTTTTTATCGGCAAAATACTGACTGTTGGCGGTGCCAAATACCGCATCAATATAGGGGGCATAAGCGGCCACATCGGGCATCATGATCACGATGTCTTTCGGGGTTAATTCACTATTGTTAGACAGTAACGCTAAAAGGTGATCATGTAAGGTTTCTACTTCTCGCAGGGCACTGTGGCAACTGCGCAGCGTAATCGAATCATCGCTGGGTAATAATTCACGGCGAGCATGAATATCTTGGTATAAATCTGCATTTGGCCCTAATGGCTGGCCAAGAGTTTCCATTTGTAGGATATCGTATTGCACCCCGTGCAGCAGGTTGTTGGGCTCGGGTTCCACATAACAATCGTAACCAAAGTCGGTATGTTCTGGCGGTAGGCCAAGCATTAAATCGAGCAGTTCACGGCCCATTTGACCATTATTGGCCAATATCGGGTTACCCACTTCTAGCTTGTCTTCCCAGTCTTGGTCGAGTTGTTTTTTGTTGGCGTATTGCAGTGCCATGCGAGCGCGGGTTTTAGGTTCAATAATGTCGCCCCAATAATGCTGGCAAGGGCTGAGTGATAACATAATAACGTCAATACGACTGGCCAAGTGGTACAAGACATCCAGCGTTTGCGGCGGCATGGAGGAAATACCAAACACGTATAATCGTGCGGGTAGCATGGATAAGTCAGTGTCTGGATTGGCTAAGGTTGCGATTAAGTCGGCATGCAAATTGGCGCGATGATAATGGCTGGCGTGTAAATGGTGTTGGTTATAGTCGATTAATGCCCGCCACAGGATCGGTTGCCATTGTTGGTTTTCATCTAATGTAAGGCGATTGTCTAGGCTCGATAATGGCTGGTTTTGCTCCCACGCTAAAATCCACTCGGGGCGATAGACTAAGTATTGGTCAAAAATATCGGCAATACGGCCACACAATTGAAACAGCTTAATCGCGTCATGTGACTGATTGAGTTGCAATAAGGCGTGGGTATTTGCTGTATGAACATCGGTATCAGTATTCGCGTCTACACCTACATCTGTATCAGCAACATCAGTTGATGCATCTATTGTGGTATCTACTTGCGGTGATAAGTATTGTTTTAGCGGACTAAAATCAGGGTTATCTAACAGACTGGGTAATAAGTCCATCAATTTCCACGTCATGGCGGCTTTGGTAAAGGCGTTATCTTTTGGCACATTAGGCAGCAAGTCATGGCACAACTGCCAGGTAAAACTTGATGGCAAAGGGAACGATAATGCGGCAGCGATACCATTGTGTTTAGCAATCTCTAAGCGTAGCCAAGTCGACATTCCCGGGCTTTGTACTAACACATGCTCACTGGCTAATAAACTGACGTTATCTAAGGGAATGGCCAATAGTTTGGCCAGTTGTTCAGATAACACTTCCATCTGATTAGATTGAATTAAAGTAAGCATGGGCAACCCGCTAATTTGAGATTAATTCATTCTATGGACTCTGTCTGAATTCATCAATCAAAACCGTTAATAATCAGAATGATTGCTGATGTTGTGCCCAACATCAGCGGCGCAGAAGTCGCAGCCGTAATCGACGGTATAACTGCTTAAATTGTTGCTGCCGTTGCTGTGCTTGTTGCACCGTGAGCGGTTGATATTTAAGTGCCACAAAGGCATTGCTTAAGGCTGTAAAGTCAGAGGCTATCTGAGGTGATAGGGCGCTTAAATGTGCGTTAACCGCTGCGGCGTAATCAGACGGGGCTTGGCCTTGTTGGCGGGCGATGCCTTTTTGAGCTAAGCGCTGACAAATGATCTGATAACGTTTATTAAGCGGGTCTTGTTGGCGGTCAACATTGAATAACCCCGCGTAGTAAGCAATCATCAGCGCGATGATCATAAAGCTGAAAATCATCAATAAAGCGATTTTACTGCTACTCACATCACCCAATAATCTTGCTAACACTTGCTGTTTTCGTTGTTCGTCAAAGCCTAGCACCCACACGCTCCAATAATAATCGACACTGGCAAGCTGTTGACGCAACTCGTTTAACCATGGGTATTGCTTCATGTGCAGAGAACTAAAAGGACTGTCTTGTAAGTAGCTGCTTTGGCTGTCAAAGGTGGCATCAAAACCATCGAGTATTCGTTGCGGTGCGATCATCGCGGTAGGATCAAAGCGTTGCCAACCTAGGCCTTCAAACCAGACTTCGGTCCAAGCATGGGCCATGTATTGATAAACGCTATAGTAACCCGCTTTAGCATTGTACTCGCCGCCTTGATAACCCGTTACCATCCTAGTTGGAATACCACTAGCGCGCGCCATAAATACCATTGCAGAGGCGTAATGGGCACAAAATCCGGCCCGGTTTTCAAACATAAAATCATCTATTTGCTGCTCACCGACACTGGGTGGACTTAACGTGTAGTAATAGGCTTGCACGGCAAAGTAATTCATCATGGCATTGATGCGCGCCTGTGGGTCGGGATAATCTTTGGCAAATTGTAAGCCGAGTTTGCGTGTTTTCGGGTTGCTATTGGACGGCAACGTGAGGTTTATCAGTTTGGTATTGCGGTCGAGTTTGGGGTCCATAATGAGATCTGGATATGACGTCACCCGATAACTCATACGTTGATCGACAGGTCTTAATGAAAACAAACGATAATCTGCTAATTCAACCACGAGATCATTTTCGCTAAACGCTTCATCTAAACCATACAACCATTTTTGATGACTGGGTTCGCTAATGACCACATAGTTAATTTTCCTACTCATATCATTAGCGCTAGGTGCTTGACGTTCGGGCTGTTGAAAATAGGCCTGATGCTGTACCTGCTGAATACTGGGGTCTTGGCGCCAGGTTTTGCCATCATAATTTTCCATCACCAAGGTGCGCCAGTAGAGATCTTTATTGGCCGGACCTAAGGTACTGCCGTCTGGGTTTTCAAAACCGGCTCGAAAAGCTAATTCAGCAGAGCGGGTTAACTTGCTAATGTCACCAAAGGAGACTTCATCGGATAAACCCGTTGTGGCGGCTTTCATGTTCGGTACTAACCACAGTGGGCTTAACCGTGGAAATACCACAAATAGCAAGATGGCTAATGGCAAACTCTGCAGCACCAATTTAAGGCTAAAACTGAGGTTGGCGGCTTTATTCGACTTATCCTGGTAAACACTGATTAACACCCCGGTATTGAGTACTGTTACCGCCAACAAGTGCAAGGTATTAAGCATGCTTTGCTGATCAAGCAAGGTCAGCGCGATTAGAAAATAGCCCACTAAGACAATGGCTTTAACGTCTCGGAGTTCCCGCATTTCAATGTATTTTAACGCATAACCTAGGATTAATAAGTTAACCAGCGCATTGAGTAACCCTATTTCACTGGACACCAATGCGAGAGTAATGGCGGCGCCAATAGCTAAGGAGGTCACCAGTATTTTGGGTGGTGCGGCCACTTTACCGAGAAAAATCCCGACTCGCCAAATAAAGCAAATGGCACAAATGCCAAGACTCCATAACGTAGCTTGTTCATGCAAGGGACTGAGGATGGCGACATTGGTGATTAATAACCAAAATAAGGTATTACGACTAATAATAGTATCAAAGTTATCGGTCATAATGGCTCACCTACTGACGACTTTGTCACATGACTTGGACTAAAATCTGGATTCATATTCGTGGGTAAATGATAAGTCCCAATGGCTGTTTGGCAGGCCACTCGGTGTGCTTCGCCTGTTTGCTGGTTGATGATATGTTCATCCAGTATTAAGCCAAATATTTGTTGGGATTGGCTTAGCTTATCAACTTGCCATGCTAATTTACTGAGCTTGTGTTCAATGTTATTCCCCGACGTATTGGCTAATGTTAACCACACAGGTAGCCCTTCAGGTTCAGCAAATTCTTTGGTTAACATCCCTTTGTCTTGAGCCCATTGTTTCCACGCGACTTGTTTGAGTGATTCGCCTGGAATATAGCTGCGTAAGCCTTTGTAGTCGTCAACGCCTGGATGCAATTTGCCGTGTTCATATTGTGTGTCATTGTCGCTGATGTGGCTTGCCAGTTTGATATCACACACTTCTGGTTTGGCGAAAATAACATGATGAATGTCTAAGTCGACATAGGACCAGGCGCGGCATAATCCTAACGGGAAGTACGATGAGACTTTGATCCGTCCCGGATTTAATCGACCGCGTTTGGTGTGTTCAAACACTACGGTTGCAATGGTTTGTTCTTGCATTCTCTTCACGCGAGCATGGCGCTGATGGCTAAATTGCAAGCAAATCTGCTGGTGGGTGGTATCGGGATTATCTTGTCGAGTATGGCCGGTTAACATGATCGGGAATGGCATACTGTCATCAGCGTAGGCATGTGGCGGCGTGACGGCCTTGAAGGTTAATCCTGCTAAATTTTTGTAACTGTAAATAATGCAGGTATGGAACACACTGGCGAGTAATAAGCTTAAGCCAATCACTAAGTTGTTTTGATAATTGGTGCCAAATAAATACAGTAAGACGATCAATCCAAGCCAAAACAGACCAAAACCACTGGGTAAGATAAAAATGCCTTTATGGCTGAGGGTAACTTGTTTTTGCGGTGGCAGACGTTTACTTATCCATCTTGACCAGCGTTGTGTCAACCATGAGGGTGTTAGGCGACTTAATCGAGATGGCTTGAACGCGCCACTAGCATCATGTGGTGAAGCATGCTTTTTTGCTGTTGTCGATTTAGCCATGAGAGCCAGTACCGTTAACGTATGGGGTTGACGCTGGCGAGTATGGTGTCAGACAAAGCTTGGCCTTGAAATTGACTACTGCTGCGAATGCGATGTTCGGCAACCGAGGCAAATACCGCCTGAATATCTTCGGGTACCACGTACTGGCGCTGATGAATAAAGGCCCATGCTTTGGCTGCTTGTAATAGGGCAATACTGGCTCGTGGCGATAAACCGTTGGCGGTATTGTGTTGACGAGAAAAATCCACCAAGGCAATTAAATAATTAAGTACCGCATCAGAAGCTGACACTTGGGCCACTTGTTGTTGCAACAACATCAGCTCTTGCGGGGTTAAACATTGCGATAATGATGCCGGTTTACTGGCTTGGGTGTGCGACTTTAACATGGCTAACTCGGCTTCGGCGCTGGGATAGCCGATGGAGATCCGCATCATAAACCGGTCAAGTTGCGACTCGGGTAAAGGGAAAGTACCCGCTTGATCAACCGGATTTTGGGTCGCAATAACAAAAAACGGTGAGCTAAGTGGGTGGGTGATCCCATCAATGGTAATTTGTTGTTCTGCCATGGCTTCGAGTAAAGCACTTTGGGTTTTAGGGCTAGCGCGGTTAATTTCATCAGCCAGTAACATTTGATTAAACACCGGGCCTTTGTGAAATATAAACTGTTGTTGCTCTTTACTGTAGATGGATACTCCAAGAATATCAGCAGGTAACATATCACTGGTAAATTGGATCCGCTGATAACTCATGCCTAAACTGCTGGCAATGCCTTGGGATAAACTGGTTTTACCCATGCCAGGTAAATCTTCAATCAGTAAGTGACCTTTGGCGAGGATACAAGCGACGGCAAGTTTGATTTGCTCAGGTTTACCTAGCAAAACTTGGCTCAGTTGATTGAGTAATGTTTGGATATTTGATTGCGACACGAAAACTCCAACTTTTAGTCATGAACCATTATCGGTTGATTATTGATTATTGATTATTGATTATTGATTATCGATTACTGTATCTAGTGATGGTTTGTCGTTATCGCTTAGCGTTATGGTTTCTCGTTACCGGATCAGCATAAGCGTAATGGGTTAAATCGCAAATGATTATCAACAATTATTGAGTCAGCGGAGAATGGTGATCATACGTTACCCCTGCGACTTGTGTTAAGTAATAATAGCCGCCACGTTGTGGCGGCTATTATTACTAACGACGAGTAAACTGGTCATTATTAATAACGATGGCTGAACTCTTTTGAGCTAAACATCCCCAAACTTGGATTATCTTTGTGTTGAAAAATCATTCTGTAACTGAGCACCGCTTGCACATATTCACGGGTTTCAGTGTATGGAATTGTTTCAATAAAGCTCATCACATCTAAGCTTCCTTTAGAGACTTTTAACCAGCGTCGAACACTCCCGGGACCGGCATTATAAGCTGCCGTTGCGAGCACCCTATTTTGATCAAACTGTTTAAGTAATTCACTGTAATACGCACTGCCCAACATAATGTTCACTTTAGGGTCGTACAGGTCTTTTATGCCATTAAATCGTATTTTGTTCTTTGTAGCGGTTTGCTTGGCGGTGGCGGGCATTAATTGCATTAACCCCCTGGCACCCACACCTGAAGTCGCATAAGGATAGAATGCACTTTCTCGACGAGAAATCGCCCGGATCTCGTCAATGTTTACCGTGAACTTTTTACTGGCTTTGACAAATTCATCATTGGCGGCTTTAGGAAAACGTAAGGCTAATGAATTCCATAATTGCCCTTGAATGCTCGATTCGACACTAAAAGCATGCCAGCCGTTATTTAAGGCCAATAGGCCATATTGTGCCTTCATTTCGCTGTTGTGGCGGCGCATTAAATAGAGCCATTCGTTACGGGCATCAATCTGTTTATCTAAGGCCATTAATTCAATCACGCGAGCAAGCCCTGGGTCTTGGTGTAACCTGGCTTGCAACTCGGGGTTGGGTGCCAAATTATCATCATTCATCGCCAGAGGTTTACCTAAGGCTTCAGCGGCATTAAAACCGTAAAAATTACGTTGGCCACTTAAGCTTGACTGTAATTTTATCGCCGCTGTTTTGTCGTGGCGAGAGGTCATCTTAGCTTGCCAATATTGCCAGCGCGGATCGGCTTTACCTTGATCGCTCAGCAAGGCTAAATACTTCTCTACGGTAGTAAAGTCTTGCTCACCAATGGCCCAACGTAAGCGAATTTCGTATAGGTCATCAGATTTAATTAAGGGCAGCATGGTATCAATGTGTGACACCAGTTTTTCATCTTGCTTAATTAATGCTCGGCGGACTAAATAGCGATTAAGTTGGCGCCCTTCAACGTCGGTGAAACGATTGGTTTTTTGGTATTTAACATATAATTTAATCGCTTGATGTAAATCTTTGAGTGCCAGTTTACGCAATCCGGCATCGACAATATCACCTATGATCGGTTTAGAACTGGCAAATTTTTTCATATGACGCAAACGATTGGGATCGCGATAAACAGACAATAATAACTTGGCTTCGTCATCATGTTGGGTGACTTTTTGCGATAAATAACTCAGCAAACTAGATTGCCCTGCATTAAAACTCAGCAGCATACGGGCCCAGAGGAGTTCTTGTGTGCGGTAGCCCGCTTTAGTCCATTGGTTAATCACGGCATCACATTCTTTTGGACGTGAGTAACCATGAACCCATAAACGTTCTATCCCCTTGTATGCCATAGTGTTATTACCTGCATCAAGTTGTGCTTGGTAATAATAACACTGTAGACGTACATCATTAGGCGTGTCTGGGGATATCACCAGAAAGTCTTGCCAATGTTGTTTGTTCCCCGCATGGAGCAGGTATCGATAACGGGCGTTATTGTATAACGGGGTGGTATCAAATTGGTTAATTGAATTCAGTGCCGTTTGCCCAGAAGATCGCACTATGCTATCGATATTAGCGTGGTAATCGAGGTAAACCGTTAACGGATAATCGGCTAATTTTTGACGTAATGCTTGATACTTGTCGAGTTGATTGTTATCCAGTGCTTGACGAGCATCGAGATAGTTTTGCTGTTGCGATGTCAATGCATGAGCTTGGCCGAAAAAGGCCAATGATGTACAGAGTAATAATGCGCCAGTAATAAAAGTGTTTGCCCAAGTGTTACGCATTTAAATGTGAATCTCCGCCTCAGTATTTCATTTGCTACTAAGTGTTTGTGATAAGTGTTTGTGATAAGTGTTTGCGTTAAGAGTTTGTTGTACGTGTTTTGTCACTATTAGGCTTGTTGATTAAATAAAGATTAATAATTACTCCTGCTAGCCGTTAAATATTTTGTTGATGGGTTTCGGCTGACTCATCTAGTGCACGGTTAAGCAATTGTTTGTCTAACTGTTTGCTGGTGTCGACTCCAAATTGCTGCATCTGATGCGCTTGTCTAATGACATTGCCTTTGCCTGACGATAATTTTGCCATGGCACTTTGATAGCTTTTATCTGCCGTATCTAAGGCGCGACCGAGCTTTTCCATATCTTCAAGATAACCACATAATTTGTCATAAATGCGGCTTGCTTGCTTGGCAATATTTTGTGCATTTTGATTTTGATATTCATAACGCCATATATTATTGATAGTGCGTAAGGCCACCAGTAAATTGGTAGGACTGACGAGCATAATATTTTGTTCAAGCGCGAAATTGACTAAGCTTGGATCGTATTCAATGGCCAGTAAAAAGGCGGGCTCAATTGGGATAAACATAAGCACATAGTCCAAACTCTTGAGGCCGTGCAGCTTATGATAATCTTTTTGGCTTAGGCCTTTAATGTGCTGCCTAATCGACAGTGCGTGTTCTTTTATGGCTTGATCTCGAATGTCTTTATCTTCGCTATTAAAGTAACGTTCATAGCTGACTAGCGACATTTTTGCATCGATCACTACGTCTTTTTGCTCGGGTAAATGCACGATAACATCGGGTTTAAAGCGCTTACCATTGTCGTCTTTTAAATCTTGTTGTGTTTGGTACTCATGGCCTTCGCGCAAACCACTTTCTTGTAATACGCGATCTAAAATGACTTCGCCCCAATTACCTTGCTGCTTGTTGTCACCTTTAAGTGCATTAGTCAGGTTAATGGCGTCTTGGCTCATTTTTAAATTAAGATCACGTAAATTATCTAATTGATGTTTTAACGCGCTACGTTCAGATTGTTCATGAGTATATGACTCTTGAATTTGACGTCTGAAGCCTTCTAATTGCTGCTTTAACGGCCCGATTACGCCGTCTATTTGTGAGACATTTTGTTGTTTAAAGCTTTCACTGCGCTCTTCAAAAATTCGATTGGCCAGGTTTTCAAATTGCAGTTTAAGGCGCTCTTCTGCTGACTCGAGTAGAACAATTTTATCTTGTAATGACTTTTGCTCTGTTTCTGCTTTGACCAAAATGGTTTGTTGCACAGCGTTCGACTTGGCTAAATTGAGTTGGGATTCCATTAAACGATGCTGGCTATCGACCATTTGTTGCTCGACGACATTAACCCGATCGGCTTTGGTTTCTGCGCGAGACAGTTGAGCAATCAGTTCTTCTATCTTATGTTGCAGATGATTACTGTGATCGATTTTATCATCGAGCTTATCTTGTAACCTCGACATCTCAATATGCACTTCATTAAGTTGTTGAAGTGTTTGTTGTTCATGTTGAAGTTTTAGCTGCTCCCATCGTTTACGAGTTAATCGTTGATTGATGAGGGCGCCAATTAAAAAGGCAAGGAACGCGACAGCAATCAGAGCTGCAATTTGAGGGGGAGTTAACGACACTGCAAAAGGCATAACAATAACCGATAGAAGATAATGGTTAAGGGTCGCACGGCTAATAAACGCCTGCAAGGGGCAAAACAAGGATTGGATGAAATATTGTTGTTAATGATTAAATTTAAATCTACCTGTAACTTGAGTTCGTATCAACTGTCATTATGGCGGCGGTTATTGTGCTATTTTACTGACAAATTATGACCAAATCTGCTTTTGGCGGTTTTTAATAGTATGTTGAATTAACAAGATCAATACGTTGAATTAAAAACAGCAATACGTTGAAATAAAAAACCAATGTAACCTGTCTATTGAGAGATGAAGAGCAGATTTTGGTCTCGATAGGCTGTCGACAAACATTTATAAGAGGTGATTTATGGCGGGTAATAAACGCTTTACTAAAGGCATACTTAAACGGGCTCCTTGGCATCTTGCCGATAATCAAGTTACACCTGAATCGGTATTTAATGATCGCCGTAATATCGTTAAAGCCTTAGGTTTAGGGGCGTTAGGGGCCAGTTTGCCGGGGCAAGTTCAGGCGGGTATTTTTGATCTATTTGGTGAACAACAAGCCAAAAATCCCTTTACTACTCAAGGCCTACAATACGCAACACCGGCAAAGTTTGTATTGCCAAGTCCTAAAACACCAGAAGATAAAATCACTCGTCATAATAATTTCTATGAATTTGGTAATAGTAAGTCGGATCCTTATGACAATGCCCAAGGTTTTAAGGTTGATCCTTGGACGTTAACCATTGACGGCTTGGTCGATAAACCCATCACCTTAGATTTAAATGAACTGACGACACGTTTTGCTCTGGAAGAACGCACTTATCGCCTACGCTGTGTTGAAGCGTGGTCTATGGTAGTCCCTTGGGTGGGTTTTTCGTTAGCCAGTTTACTCAAACAAGCCGGCGTGCAAAGTAATGCAACTCATATCGCTTTTGAGACCTTGTTTGATCCTGAGCAAATGCCAGGGCAAAAGAGTCGCTTAATGGGGGGCGGGATCCATTATCCGTATGTTGAAGGCTTAACGGTTGCCGAAGCGATGAATGATTTATCGTTTTTAGCGGTAGGCTTGTACGGTAAAACGTTGCCGCCACAAAATGGTGCTCCAATCCGCTTAGTCGTGCCTTGGAAATATGGTTTTAAAAGTATCAAGTCTATTGTGCGTATTCGGGTGATGGATAAACAACCTCCGACAAGCTGGAATCAATTGGCCTCAAGTGAGTATGGTTTTTACGCTAATGTAAACCCAGAGGTGGATCATCCTCGTTGGTCGCAAGCCTCTGAGCGCAGCATCGGAGAAGGCGGCTTATTCTCTGCTAAGCGTATTCCGACCCAAATGTTCAATGGTTATGCTGATTCAGTGGCCGATTTATATAAAAATATCGATCTGAGGAAGTTTTACTAATGCGCATAAGTCCTCGAGGACTGTTTTGGTTAAAGGTGTTATTGCATATTAGCTTTTTATTGCCCGCCTTTTATCTGGTGACATTAGTGTTAACTGACAATGCGGGTGGCGATCCGGTGCAGTATATTATTCATTATACCGGTATGGGCGCGATTAATAGTTTATTAGCCACGTTATTGATTTCACCCATCGCCAAACGTTTTAAGATAGCGGCGCTAATGCAAACTCGCCGTTTGGTGGGCTTGTATGTGTGTGCTTACGCACTATTGCATATTAGTGCTTTTATTAGCTTAGATTTGCTGTTTGCGTGGGGATTATTGTTTGAGGAGGTGATCAAGCGGCCTTATATCTTAGTCGGCGCAGCAACATTAATTATTATTGTATCACTGGCGTTAACCTCGCCTAATGCTATCAAACGACGTTTGGGAAAGCGCTGGCAGTCATTGCACAATTGGGTTTATCTGGCTGCCATATTGGCACCGATCCATTTTTATTGGTCGGTAAAGTCAGAGATTATTGAACCCAGCATCTATATTGTTTTATTTGCCGCGCTATTGGTTTACCGCAAAGACAGTATTTATAAATGGTTGAAACCGAATAAATAACCTACGTTATTACTAACGGCGCAATTTTTGATTGAGGCCGTTGGTTGAAAATGCCGCAAACACCGTAAATATCATGACTGATACCATGATTATGGCCAATCTTAACCAAGGCTGTTCGAGTGCAATGCGCATATCGATGAAATTGAACGTGGTTACTGCCCACACAAATATCACGCTGATCAGTAAGCCTATCTTGAGTAATGTGTATACAAATGAATGTTTAATAAACATCAACAAGGGCAAACTTATGGCGATAATGGCCAATATATGCTGATCAAAGCGTAAAAAATGGGCGCCCAATAATAGGTAAGCCAAGCTGATAATGGTTACTCGCCACCACATGCCAATTCTCCTCAATAACGCGTAATAACAAATGTAATTATTAACGTAACAACTCGCGCAATCATTAAGAAAATCACTAGCGCAACAGCTGACGTTGACCTGTGCAGCATAACGTTAAATGAATGGCTATTCTTGATTGTGGTTCACAGATCACTTAATTACCTCTGCTCGGGGTAATAAAGGACCATCAAACCGCTCTTTGTCCTGCTATCTGCGTTGATTTGCAAGCGGCACGCTATTGACGCGTCAATGTACCTTGTGAGTAAAAAAATGCTAAGTTTGATATGACATAGGTTGAAAGACTGTAAGGAGTATTATCAATGAAACAATATATCATCCTAGTATTACTGGGTTGCACTATGGTGTTAAGTGGCGGGGGTTGGGCGCAAGAAACTGACTATCAAGCAAGTGTGCATCAAGAAACAGGCCATGAAGTAGCGGTTGACTGTAGTAATCCGATTAACACCCTTGAAATTAATGACTGTGCTAGGCAGCAAGCCGATGATGCACAAGTAATATTGGACAAGTATATGGCTAAAGCCAATGAGCAATATCATGATTATCCAAAGGCGCTTGAAGCACTACATCTGTCTCAACGAGACTGGCTGCCATATCGAGAGTCTTATTGTCATGCTATCTATGAGTTATGGCGAGATGGGACTATAAGAGGTGCAATGTACCATGGATGTATGCTGCAACTTACTGTGCAGCGCACTCATAATATTTGGCAACATTATTTAACGTATATGGACTCCAGTGAGCCTATATTACCCGAGCCAAAATAATGATCTCCAATAAGTGGGTAATGGCTCCCGAATTCAGATAATAACTGTGACGATTATTTACTTGCAGCCTCTAGTGTGACTATTTTAGCCCAAATCTGTTCCGATTCTGCGGTTAGCAGAGAATAGGTCTTTATATCGCCTTTACGCTGTGCTTGCATGGCTTGCTCCAGTATTGAATCATAGCTTTTACGTAATTTTTTGACTGGATCTGGCTTTAAAAATGAAAACATTGTTTGGCTCTTTGTGATGGCTAATAGCATCAGATACGAAGTAACTGAGGTTATAGCCCATTATAATTAACGGTTTTCTACTGGATTTTGCTATTTATGCAAAGATGGTTTGCTGTTTGTTCGGTCAATAAATTCCCCATAATTAGCCAAGCTGTGGGAGATGTAGACTGATGACATGCATTATGAACGCAACACTTTTCAAAACACTTTTTAACTGCTTATATTGGCTAATGTAAGCTTTCTCCTTGTTGTATTATTCTACCTTGGCGTGAGTCTTCAGCCGCCAAGGTAAATCATTTTCTAATGGGATTATATTGGCCCATTCAGCATGTCGGCGATGACATTTTCATCTACAATGTTATCGCCAATGAAGTAGATAATGTCATCTACAAGGTCATCTATAATGTCATCTACAAGGTCATCTACACTGTGATCTACAATGTCAGCAATAAGGTGATTAAGCAGGGCATTGCTGCAATTGGGCATTTTTCTTGCTCATTTGCAGATAACTTAACAGCCACATTATGAAGCCGCCAGTAAATAGCACCGCCGCAACATAACCCGTCTCGTTGGGTAATGCACCTTGTGCGATAACCATGCCGCCTACCCAAGGGCCGATGGCATTGGCGATGTTAAATGAACACTGCACCAAGGCACCTATCATGGCGTGGCCGTTTGGTGATACATCCATCAGTAAGGTTTGAATTAAGGTGGCTAAGCCTAAACTGCAGCCAATAAAGAAAATCACCGCATACAATAGCCAAATGTTATGGCTGGCACCGACGTAGGCAAGCGAAAATATAATCATACAAATTAAGGCTATGCCTGTGGTGTATAAAGCCGCACGATCGGCCGCTTTGCCTAATACATAGTTACCCAATGTACAACCAATACCAAACATCACCATCGCGATTGAAATTGTGTATGCCGGCGTTTGGGTGACCACTAAAATGGTGTCGGCAATATAAGTGTAAATACAAAATACGCCGCCAAAGCCAATAATCACAATACCTAGAATTGACCAGACCAATTTATTTTTCAACACGCCAAATTCATTGATTAAATTTGACGGCTGGCTGTTTTCTATTTTAGGGATCACTACATACACGCACGCCAGTGCAACTAAGGCCAGAGCTGATGCACCCGCCAAGCAATAGCGCCAGCTTAAATTTTGCCCAACTAAAGTGACAATTGGCACCCCGACGATAGTGGCTATGGTTAAGCCCATAAACACTTTGGATATATAGCTGGCGCGTTTATCTTGTGGGGCAATATCGGCGGCTAATAATATGGCCGCGCCAAAGTAAGCGCCATGGGGCAGGCCACTTAAAAAACGAAACACAATCAGCTGCTCAAGTGAGGTTGCCATTGCACTTAAGCCATTGGCGATAAACATTAATGTTAGAAAAATAACCAAGGCATGGCGTTTTTTCATGTTGGCCGTCGTCAGCATTAAAATCGGCGCCCCGACAACAACCCCTATCGCGTAAGCACTAATGGCATAACCGCTCTGTGACGGTGTTGAGGAAAATGTTTCGCTGATTAAGGGCAGCATTGGCATCATCGAAAACTCCGATAATCCCAATATAAATGTGCCTAAGGCTAATACCAGCAAAATGGCGCGAGTATTAAGTTGACTTGGTAACGTTGCCGCCGATGCCATAAAAATCCTGTTAGTGATAAGAGATAAATAGTGATAAGTACGACTTCACTACTGAGTACATGGCGATAGAGACAAGCACCATTTGGGCTTGAATGTTGCAGACAAACAAGAAGCTTTATCTGTCACACAAAAAGTGTCCGAATCGAGCTAAACATCATCGCAATAATAGTAATGTCGCGATTGATTGTTTTAGATTATCGACGGTAAGGTGAAAAAGTATGGGCGTTTATTCGATATTTAATCAAACGTTTTATAAATTAATTATTCATTTAAACAGATGGTTATGATTGTTTTTTTGTGATTTTTTTGATCTAATCAGTGGCTGTAATGTAATCATGTAGTTAATTAAAGCGGTTAATGCTGTTTAAAATGGATTATTGAAATATTCACGTTCTACAGTGTAACAAATCCCTTCCGTCGGCATCAATCTTTAGTCTAATACCGCCGTTTTTTACTTGTGAGTGACCCCATGTATTGGTTAGTTTGAATAAGACTAATCATAATATTCATTATAATAATAAATGCCATGGAGGCTTCAATGTTTATCCCGCCAAATCAAGCAACATTTCCACTAACGTTAAGTGAATATCATGGTGCCACTTCAACTACGCTGATTGATAACACCATTGGCCAATATTTTGATGATATTGCTAACACCTATCCAGATAATCTTGCCGTCGTCGTTCATCATCAAGATATCCGCTGGAACTATCGCCAGTATCAAGCAAAGATTGATGCACTTGCCACAGGCTTATTGAAACTAGGTATTCAGCCCGGGGATAGAGTAGGGATCTGGTCACCCAATAATATTGAGTGGTGTTTAACCCAATTTGCTACCGCTAAAATTGGTGCAATTATGGTGTGCATTAACCCAGCTTATCGCCCCGAAGAGTTAGAATACTCCCTGAATAATGTTGGCTGTCGCGCAGTGATTTGTGCCGATAAATTTAAGTCCAGTAATTACCTGCAAATGTTGAATGAGCTAGTGCCAGAATTAAGCAGCAATCTAGGTCACTTATCTGCTCGCGCATTACCCGAACTTGAGTTTGTGATCCGCATGGGGATTGACAAGACACCAGGCATGCTTAACTTTAACGATTTGCTGGTTGATGTTAACGCCGATGACCAACAAGCGTTAGCCACTATTGCTGATACACTCAACAGCCATGATTCGATTAATATTCAATTTACTTCTGGCACCACGGGTAGCCCTAAAGGCGCGACGCTATCGCATCATAATATTTTAAATAATGCCTATTTAGTGGCGGAGGCAATGAAGCTTACTCCTGTCGATAAATTGTGTATTCCTGTGCCGCTATATCATTGTTTTGGTATGGTATTAGGCAGCTTATCTTCTATTATTTACGCTTCAGCGGCTGTGTACCCAAGTGAGTCTTTTGATCCACTAACCACCTTGCAAATAGTGGCACAAGAGCGCTGCACCGCATTACATGGCGTGCCGACCATGTTTATTGCAGAGTTAGAACATCCACAATTTAACCAGTTTGACCTTAGCTCACTGCGCACTGGCATTATGGCTGGCGCCACTTGCCCCGAAGAAGTCATGCGACGAGTACAAGAACTGATGTACATGAAAGAGGTGCTGATTGGTTACGGACAAACCGAATGCAGCCCGTTAAACCACATTACTGAAATAGATTCTCCCATCGAAAAACAAGTGCTCACCGTTGGCCGAGCATTGCCACACACCGCAGTGAAAATTATCAATGAATTTGGCGACGTGGTTGCTATTGGTCAACCCGGTGAAGTGTGCAGTCGAGGCTACTGCATTATGCAAGGTTATTGGAATGACCCCGCTAAAACCGCTGCAACCATCGACAGTGCTGGTTGGTTACATTCGGGCGATATCGGTCAAATGGACGAGCTGGGTTATGTGCAAATTGTGGGTCGTATTAAAGACATGATCATCCGCGGCGGCGAGAATATTTACCCACGAGAAATTGAAGAAGAGCTCTACAGCCATAAGGACGTGCAAGACGCGGCAGTATTTG
This sequence comes from Shewanella sp. T24-MNA-CIBAN-0130, assembly GCF_040310185.1. Taxonomy (NCBI): domain Bacteria; kingdom Pseudomonadati; phylum Pseudomonadota; class Gammaproteobacteria; order Alteromonadales; family Shewanellaceae; genus Shewanella; species Shewanella sp. T24-MNA-CIBAN-0130. Next base: position 150,661 of record NZ_JBEOPP010000006.1, read on the forward strand.
GCGTGCAAAGTGACAAATATGGTGAGGAGGTGTGCGCCTGGATTAAAGTTCGCGCCAATGCCGACATTACCGAAGACGATATTCGTCATTTTCTAACTGAAAAATTCGCCTATTTTAAAGTGCCGCGCTACATCAAGTTTGTCGACCAATACCCCATGACCGTCACTGGCAAAATTCAGAAATTTAAAATGCGTGAGTTAATGTACGAGGAGTTACATAAAGCGATAAATTAACATGCCTATGCATCTGACTCAGTTTTGGCCTATTCTTATAGTATAAATCAAGACTAGAAGTGAGATCTGCTATGAAA